>CALVVP010000100.1 GCA_944363895.1 uncultured Bacilli bacterium
CGCAATAATGGGGGCTAGTGGCAGTGGTAAGACGACTTTATTAAATTGTATTTCGACAATTGATAATGTAACTAGTGGTAAAATAATGGTTAATAATGTCGATATAACAGATTTAAAAGAAAAAGAACTAGCTAAATTCCGCAAAGAAAATCTCGGTTTTATTTTTCAAGATTTTAATCTTTTAGATACTTTAACGATTGAAGAAAATATTGCTTTATCTTTGGTAATCGATAATGAAGATTATCTTAAAATTGAAAATAAAGTTAATGATATAGCTGATAAATTAGATATTGAAAATATTTTAAAAAAATTTCCTTATGAAGTATCGGGTGGTCAAAAGCAAAGATGTGCTTGTGCAAGAGCATTAATCAATGAACCGAAACTAATTTTAGCTGATGAACCAACTGGAGCTTTAGATTCTAAAAGTGCTAGAATGTTATTAGAGACAATGACTAATATGAATAAAAATTTAAATGCTACTATATTAATGGTAACTCATGATGCTTTTAGTGCTAGTTTTTGCAAGCGAATCTTATTTTTAAAAGATGGAAAGATATTTAATGAAATAACTAAAGGTGATAAAACGAGAAAAGAAATTTTTAATGAAATTTTAGATGTTTTAACGCTTTTAGGAGGCGATGTTTTAGATGTTAAATAGATTGGCGCTTAAAAACGCTAAACGCAGTATCAAAGATTATGTTATTTATTTAATAACCGTTACTTTAGCTTTTTCTTTTATTTTTGCTTTTAATTTAATATCTAATTCTAGTGAAATTACATCTTTAGCTAATATGTTAGATAATTTTAAATATGTCATGTATGTAGTTAATATAATTATTGTTTTTGTTGTTGGTTTTTTAATTAATTATATTCTTAAGTTCATGTTTCAAAAACGGAGTAAAGAATTTGGGACTTATCTAATTTTAGGAATTGAAAAAAAAGATATTAGTAAAATGTTTATTTTGGAAAATATTGTTTTAGGTTTCATTTCTTTTCTTCTTTCGCTAATTTTAGGGTTTATATTAAGTATTTTTATGACTTTAATCATCATGCATATTTTCAAAGCTCCTTTTAAAGTTGCAATTGAATTTAATTATTTAGCAATTCTTTTATCAATATTATATTTTGTTATTATCTATTCAATTGTTTTATTTTCCTCCAAACGAAGAATTAAAAAAATGAAAGTTTACGATTTATTGTATTTTGACAAACAAAATGAAAAAAGGGAAATTAAAAAAATTCAGCGGAATATTGGTCTTATTATGTCTTTAATTTTATTAATTATCGCTTTAATTATGTTTGATCGACAGTTTAAAGGAGTTGGAATTGAGCCATCGTTTGGTATTATTTTAATTTGTTTAATTTTATTAATAATTAGTATTTATGGTATAACTTTTACGGTTACTGATTTTATATTAAACTTTATTTTAAAACATAAAAAAATAAAATATACTAAAGATAATTTATTTGTTGCTAGAACTTTTTCTTCTAAAGTTAAAACGATGAGTTTTACTTTAGGTACTTTAACTATTTTAATTACACTTACTTTAATTTGTCTTAACATGTCTTCGATGTTTAAAGGATTGTTTGATTATCAAATTGAAACTTATGCTCCTTATGATATTATAATTAATGATGATGAAGAAAGATTTGAAAATTATTTAAGTGTTATCGAAGAAAATTATACGATTGAAGAAATATTTACTTATAATTCTTATGTTGATTCTAATAATAATATTAAAAATATTTTATCTACGGGCTGGCGAGATTATGATCAAGTTTTAAGATTAAGTGACTATAATAAATTATTAGAATTAAAAGGAATGAAACCAATTACTTTAAATGATGATGAATATCTATTACATGCCGCAAAAGAATATTATAAATATAAAGATAATGAACAATTAAAAAATATTACTCTTTCTAATGGCATTAGTTTAAAACAAAAAGATTTTGTTTTTGATGGTTATACTTCTAAGTGGGCGATTGGTTTAGGTTATGTTATAGTTGTTCCTGATCATGCGATTAAAGATTTAGAAATATCTGATAATAATTTAATTGTCGATACTAAAGAAAAAACGAATGAAGATTTTGCTCGTCAACTAGTTAGTATTGCTGAACCTGATTTATGTGAAGATTCTGGTTATGGTTATCAGATTTGTTATTCTTTATCAAATATTACAGTAAGAGGTCAAGAAGAAGCTAATAACAATGGTCTTATAACGATTTGTTCTTTTGTTTTCTATTATGTAGCGATTATTTTTACAACTATTGTTGGAACTATTTTAGCTATCCAATCATTGAGCGATAGTACTAAATATAAATATCGTTATCAAGTTTTAAATAAATTAGGTGTTGATGAAGTAAGTTTGACAAAAACGATTAGAAAACAATTATTATGGTTCTTTATTTTTCCAATAATCATTCCAATCATAGTTAGTTTTTGTACTATAACTTCGATGAATCGTATTTTTAAGATAGCTTTATCGACTAATACTGTTTATTTAACTTATTTCTTTGGAAGTTTGTTAGTGTTTTTTATAATTTATATGATTTATTTTATTACTACTTATTTTAGCTTTAAAAAGAATATTTTTGAGGACTAGTTTCTAACTAGTTCTTTTGGTATAATAAAAAAGGAGGATTTAGTATGACAATTTTAATTATCGAAGATGATCAAAAAATAAGCAAAGAATTAGAAAAATTATTAGAAAATAATAACTATTTTACTAAAGTATTAAAAGATTTTACTGATTTTAAAAAAATCGAAGAATTATTAGTTGATTGTGATCTAGTTTTATTAGATATTAATTTACC
>CALVVP010000101.1 GCA_944363895.1 uncultured Bacilli bacterium
AAAGTTTGGAAGTATTATTTAAAATGTCTAACTGGAAAAAAGATGAATCGATTTTTATTGGTGATAGTAATAATGATTATAAATGTGCTAAAAGTTTTGGGATAAAATTTGGTCTTGCTGGTTGGGGAGCTGTTGATAAAGTAGATTATGATTATTATTTAAAAAAATTAGATGATTTAAAAAAGAAGCTGAATAGAAATGAATAATTTTTATTCAGCTTTTTTCTGCACTTTTTTTTGTTTTGGAAAAAGAAATTTTTTCTTTTTTAACTTGAGTGGTTTTTCGCAATAATTACTTTTGATATTGTCACTATCTATCAAAGTAAATATTTTTCTGATATTTTTACCTAGACACCTGAGCATTATTTCACAAAATACCTTTTCTATCCGAGTCTTCTTATTTGAACATAATTTATATTTTGTTTAATTCGTCCGGAAGTTCCCTCTACTTGAATACTTCTATTTATTCTTATCTTAATACATTTAGGACTAAGTAAGTTTTCCATAGTTTACTCTTTTAGTAATTCATAGCCTGGAATCAATTCATATAGTCTGTAATCTAAATCTTTATTTTTTTAAACTTTTCTTTCAAATATAAGCATAATTGCGATTATTGAAATCGTAGCCATTTAGTTTCACTTCCTTTGGAATTACTATTCTATATAAAAAGAAAAAAGACAACATATTTGTTATCTTTAATTGCTACTATCCAACATATTTTTTACTGTTTCACCAATTTTTTGACTTAATAACGGGGGGACAGAATTTCCTATCTGAATATTTATATCAGTTTTTGAGCCCTTAAAAATATAATTATCAGGATAACTTTGTATTCTAGCAGCTTCTCGTGCAGTCAATCCTCTATTTAGATATGGATGGATACATCTCGAAGATGAAATGCAAGCAAAATTTCGAGTTATTGTCATACCTGGTTCATTAGCATTTAATCTAGCATATGTATTCCCATATCCCGAAGTCGGCTTTAATTCTTCTGGCATATCAGCTTCCCACGCACTTTTTCCTTCTGGAATATATCTCATCATTTTCTTTGCTTTATCATTATGAACTGGTGGTTTATGATTTAACAGTCCTTTACTATTTTTTCTCATATTTTTTTGATAACTGTTTAATGGTTCTTTATCATAATTATTAAATTCAATATCGTCACTTTGTGGTAAATCACCAATTGCATCCCACAATGAAAGGGCTTTTTTATATCCTTTCTCGCTTGTCAACGAATGGGTTTTTTTAGGAAACATTATGTTCACATTTAGTCTAGTACCTATAAATATAGCTCTTTCTCTTAGTTGTGGAACTCCATACTCAGCAGCATTCAACAGCCTATATTCTAATTTATATCCAATATTATTAAAAGCAGTTATAATATTTTCTAATACTTTTCCACCCTCCATTGTTAAAATACCCGAAACATTTTCCATTACGAAAATTTTCGGCTTAATATCACTTACTATTCTAACATATTCTTTAAATAGTTTATTTCTTGGGTCATTTATAAACCTTTTTCCAAGTGTAGAAAATCCTTGGCAAGGTGGGCCTCCAATAATTACATCAATATCTTCTCTTTTATATTTTGTACCTTTTAATAATAAATCACCATCTACTTTTGATATATCTTCTACTATATAATTAACACCACTATGGTTAGCTATATAAGTATCTGCCGCAGGTTTCCATATATCATTTGCACTTACTATATTAAAACCTGCCTTTTCAAAACCTGTCCCTAGGCCACCAGCACCAGCAAATAGTTCAATACAATTATATTTTTGAGTCTTGCTCATAATTTACCACCTACATGTAATTATACCATAAAACTAATAAACTTTGTCTTGCATATATCTAAAAATGATGAAATGTGATAGAATGGTAATAGGTGATTAAAATGTATTCAGAAAAGTTTATTCAAGATAAGTATAACGAAATAAAAGAAAAGTGGGAAGTCCACTTAAAGGATAAAGGAGTAAAATTATCTTCTTTGAAGAAAAATAATGGTTCATATACTTTAAATGCTCTAGTTTTAATTTATTTGTATGTTAATATTAAAAAAACAATTTCAAAAGAAGAGATAACGATATTTCTTCAAAATTTAGGTTATCAAGTAAATGATATGCAACAAGCTAGACATTTGTCTCAGCAAGATGGGTGGTATATAATTTCCGGACAAAGAGGAGATTCGGAATGTAAAAAATACAATGTTTCTGCTGGCGAATATATGCTTCTGACTTTAGAAGAGCCATATCCCCAATTCAGCGATAGAAGAAGAGCTGAAACCTATTCTTTAAATTCTTGGGAAGATTTAAAAAGACATTACGGAAATAGGTGCGTATCGTGTGGTTCAGAGGAAGGAAAGAAAAACTTACTATATCCCAACTCGCTTACAAGACTAGAAAAAGGACACAAAGACCCAAGACAACCACTAACTTTAGACAATATAATACCACAATGTCAGTTTTGTAATGGTGCAAGTCAGAATCTATTTGTTTTTGACAACAAAGGTAAGGTTATAAAAATAAGCGACCCGAGATTTGTTTTGAAATCTGATGAAGATGTCCAAATAGCGATGTTAAAATTATTGATGGAAGAGGATTTGGAAAGAGCTGAGACTATACTAGAGGAATTAAAAGCTGAATAAAATGAGTAATTTTTATTCAGCTTATTTTAAATTGTATCAATATGTTCTAAAACTTTATGGAAATCAGGGTTATTTCCTCTTAAAACTGATAATTCATTAGTAAATAATTGAAGAATAATAGTTGAAGTAAAAATGGCATATTTATCTTCAACATCATAGTAAATAGCATTATCAGCTTCACGAGCGATTTCTTGATTATTGGTAAAAGCAATCGTTTTAACATTTAAATTTTTTAAATCTTTAATCATTTTTAAAATATTATCGTTAGTTACTTTATCAACACCAAATAGAATAGTTGGTGTTTTCTCACTTGCCATAACAATTGGTCCGTGATAAAATTCACTACATGGATAAGCATGAACAGGATAATGCGATGTTTCTTTGATTTTTAAAGCTAATTCCATTGCTAAAGATAAATCTTTACCTCTTGCCATCACTAAAGTGTTTTCAGCGTCTTTTAAAATTTGAGCTAAAGATTTGATTTCTTCATCGTGATTAAATCCTTCGTTTAAAGCAGAAATTACTTTATCATTTTCTAAATTTAAATCTTCGTGGCCTGTTAGTTCATAAATTAAAGCAATTAATAAATATAATGAAGAAGTATAAGTTTTAGTAGCGGCATATGATTTAGCTTCATCGACATCATTCCATAAATTATATTGGCATTCATTAGCAATAATTGATCCTTTAGTATTGGTAATACCAACGGTTATGGCATTACTTTGATTCGCTTTTTCGACAACTTTCCAAATATCTTTGCCTTTGCCTGATTGACTAATCGCGATAACTAAAGTTTTACTTAAATCTACTTCGCCGTCGTAAACAGTAAAAACTGATGGGGTAGCGATACTTACCGGTAAATGGTAGTATAGTTGAAATAAGTATTTGGCTAACATGCCACTATGTAGGGAAGTACCTCTTGCAGCAATTAAAATATTAGTCGGTTTAAATTTTTTAATTGCTTGACCAACTTCTTTAATAAGTTCCCGGTTTGTTTCCATACATCTTTTGATTAATTCTGGTTGTGCTTTGATTTCACTTAACATAATTGTTTCATTCATATTTTTACCTCCATATTAATCATAACACAAATATTAAAATTTAGAGAAGTTTTTATTTAAAAATATTGGAAAATGTGTAAATGTTTTAAATAAAAAACGAAATCTTAATATTTCGTTTATAGAAAAGTTTTAAGCTTTTCCACAGCTTTTTCTTGCATATTAACATATTTTTGAACTAAACTATTGATTTTTTCTTCAGTATTTTTATGATTTAATAATTTTCTTCCCTCAATAATTCCCATACAAGCTCCTTTGTTTAATTCATCTAAAACATTAATTTCATTTTTATCATTCATATATTTCCTCCTGTTTATAGTTTGACTATTCTTTTAAATAATATACTATTTAAAATTTTTATTCATAAATTAATAATGGGAGGTTTTAAAAATGAAAGTTAAAATCTATATCGCATCGATATTGTTACCAGTTGTTATTGGAACAATTGTTGGCCTTATTACTTCTGGGGCGATTGATTACAGTAATTTAGTTAAACCTGCTTTATCTCCGCCAGGTTACTTATTTCCAATCGTGTGGACAATTTTATATATTTTGATGGGAATTTCTTATGGAAGACTAAAAGAATTAAAATTAAACGATTTAAAGATAAAAAAAATTTATTACTTTCAATTGTTAGTAAATGTCTTATGGTCGATTTTCTTTTTTGTTTTTGAATGGCGATTATTTTCATTTATTTGGATAATTTTATTAATTATTTTAGTAATTATTATGATTTATCGTTTTTATAAAAAAGATAAAATAGCTGGTTTATTGCAAATACCATATTTAATTTGGCTTTTGTTTGCTGCTTATTTAAATTTGGCAATTTATTTTTTGAATTAAAAACTATATTAAAAATTGATGCCTCCCAAATGAGGTTCACATCAAATTTAATATAGTTTTTTTAATTATTATTTGTTGTTTAAAAAGTTCATAACTAAATCAATTAAAATATCTTTTTCTTTAGGATTCGATTGAGCAATCAGAATTGTCATTGCAACAAGTGTATTGTTATCGATAACTTGTCCATTTTCTGTGTATAAAATATTATAAAATTCTAAAAAATAGATAAATAATGTTGCCGCTATGCGTTTATTACCATCGATAAAAGTATGATTTTTAGTAATTAAATATAAAAAATTAGCTGCTTTTTCTTGAATAGTTGGATATAAGTCATTACCATCAAAAGATTGATAGATATTACCGATAATTCCTTTTAGTCCTTCATTTCATTCTAAAGCAAATAAATCACTATCGCTGTTAAATTTTAGTTTGCTAATTATATTCATACAATCTTCATAAGTGATTTTTTTATCGTTTTTAGTTCCTTTAGGTGTAGTTGTTCTTTTATGATCATAGTCATCAAGAAGATTTAAAGCATTTGAATAATTATTGATAACTTTAATTATTTCTTTAGCATCTTGGCCACTTAATTCAGTATCAATTCTTCCAGCAATATCGATTAATTTGATTGTTTTTTCAAGATATTCTAATCTTTTTTCATTGATAGCATAACCTTTTAGTAAATAATCTTTTATAATTTTATTAGCCCATTTTCTGAATATAATCCCATTTTGTGATTTAACGCGATAACCGACACTTATAATAACATCTAAGTTGTAATAATCAACCATATGAGTTTGAGTTTTTCCTTCAACTGCTCCGTGTTTAGTGGTTGTTGCAAATTTTGCAACAACCATATCGTTATCTAATTCTTCTTCTAGTGCATTTTTAATGTGCCTAGAAATAACCGATTTATCTCTATCAAATAATTTGGCCATTTGTTCTAAAGATAGCCATACTGTTTCGTCTTTCACATTTACTTCTAATTTAATGTTTTGATTTTCAAATAATACTATTTCATTTTCATATTATACTTCCTTTGTTTAAAATTAAAATGACAAATAAGTTTATGTACATATCACCCATTTATACCCAATGACATTATAACATTTATTAAAAGTAATTAATATTGAAATAGAGTAATTAAATGATTTTCTGTTATCTATTGGCAAAAAAACTATAATAAAATATATTTTTACTATAGTTTTTAATTATTTTTTATTTGCTTAACTTACTTTTAATATAGTTACTCATTTTCAATTAAATTATTATCATTTTTATATTGATAATTTAGTGTATTTTCTTTTGAAATAGCAGATATTTTTGTCTCTTCTTCATATAAATCTCTGCACCTTTAGCGACTCTTCCTCCACGTTTTGCAACTTTCATATTTTCACTTAATCCTTGTGAGTGTTCAGTTTTAGCAATATCTCTTGTAGCAATTTCACCAATATTAGTTAAAGCTATTTCGATATCCGTCATATTATCTCTTAAAGAATCTTTTCTAAGGCCTTTATATGTTTTATATTCACTTGCTTTCATACCTGACCAGCTTTTGTATATTTCATTGGTAAGCAGTGCGTATTCAACTGGTTTTTCAATGCCACCAGCTTTCCATATATCAGTTAGTTTAAATCTATCGACAATGCCAGTTAATCTTTTCTTAATCCATTCATCATCATAACCTTTATTTCGATAATAATTTACAGCACGATTAATAGCTTTTTCAGGATCAAATACTTCATCAATTCTTTCGCTACCAAGATTAGCTAACCAAACTTTAAAAGGTTCAGCTTTAGGAGAAGGAACAGACTCAATTAATCTTAATATTCCTTTTGTATCTAAAACATCTGTTAAATAACTTTTCCCATCTTTTTGGGATTTTAATTTTAGTTGTCCCAATTTTGAGGACAACTGACTTCCTTCATTATCTAATTTTGTTTTTAACGCATTCCAATATTTTCTTGGCCTAGGACTTTCTGTTAATACACTAATAACATCAACTACACTAAAATAATACTCTTCTTTTTCACTATTCCAGACACTTCTAATTTCACTACCTTCAAATAAATTTGAAATTGTTTCTAGTTTTCCTTGTTTCATCTTTTATCACTTCCTTTTTTGTATATTTGATTATATAAGTAGAGATTATTCGAAATTTATATCTTTACTATTTGTTTTTCATTTAACTTTAACATCTAACATAATAATCATCCATTCATACCCCATGACATTATAACATTTATTAAAAGTAATTAATATCGAAATAGAATCATTAAATGATTTTTTTTAATCTATTAGCAAAAAAACTATAATAAAATATATTTTTACTATAGTTTTTAATTTTTTTTACTATAAAGAATCCAATAGTTCTTCTGTTAAAAGTTAGTAGTTAAAGTTCTAATTTTAGCTTAACTTTAATATAATAGAGTTATTTGAATTTTCAATAATTTGTCGGCAACTGAATTATTTATTTTCTATTTGTTTATTTTCATCTATATATTGGTAATTTAACCTATTTTGATTAGTAACAACTGATTCTCCAAGTAAAGCTTCGATTTCATTTCTTGTATTTTTAGCAACTTGTCCACCTTGTCTTGCAACTTTAATATTTGCTTTTAATCCTTTAGGTTTAGTTTTTTTGGCTAATCTTTTTGTTACTTCTTCACTTATATCTGTTAAAGATATTTCAATATTATCCATATTATCTCTTAATGACTCTTTGCGAAGACCTTTATATTGTTTATATTCTTTAGCCGTCATTCCAGACCAAGTTTTATAGATTTCATTGGTTAATATTGCAAAATCTTTACTTTCTATAATTCCATTTTCTTTCCATACATCAGTAAGCTCTTTTCTATCCTGAATACTTTGCATTCTTTTAGTAATCCATTTTTCTTCATAACCTTTTGCTCTATATAAGGCTATAGATTTTTGAGCTGCTATTGATGGATCGAATATTTCATCTATTCTTTCACTACCTAATTTTGCTAACCATTGTTTTATTGGTTCAGCATTTTTGCTAGGAATAGATTCAATAATTCTAAACATATTTTCAATATCAACTACATCAGTATTATAATATTTACCATCTGAAGATTTTAACTTCAGTTGGCTACAAGTTGTAGCCAACTCATTTCCTTCCTTTTTTAATCTTGTTTTTAAAACAGACCAATATTTTCTAGGATTTTCACTTTCAGCAATAACTCCAACCACATCAATGACACTAATGTAATATTTTTCATTTTCTTTATCCCAAACTGTCCTAATTGTTTCATTATTAAATATTTT
>CALVVP010000102.1 GCA_944363895.1 uncultured Bacilli bacterium
CTATTGTTTATGGTAATCGTTATCGGGTAATCGAAGATACTAATAAAAGTTTAACTTATTCGGAAATCTTATTTTATAAAGGTGAATATCAAAAATCATTAGAAATGACCATTAATTGTTTAAATAAAATCGAACCAGGAATTTATAATAAGTTACTTAAGTTTTATGAATAGGACAAGTGTAATTAGCAAATTTATTTTCAGTAAAATAGATTTAAATAAAATGAAAAAAGTAGAAATAGCAATTTTTCTGATCACA
Source organism: uncultured Bacilli bacterium (assembly GCA_944363895.1). GTDB lineage: Bacteria > Bacillota_I > Bacilli_A > RF39 > UBA660 > Faecisoma. The sequence continues at coordinate 259 of CALVVP010000102.1, forward strand.
CAACGAAAACTGTAAAATTATTAGATTAAGTTCTCATATTAAGTATGGGAATTTTATTTAGTCAACTTTCCTCTTATTTGACATATACTTAATTATGTGTTAGAATTATCTAGCTGTCGTTTGTACGTTTTTAAATACAGAATGGAGGAAAATAATGACAGAAAACTTAATCAAGAGGTATTTACTAGAGAAAGCTTATGAAGAAGGAAAAGAAAAAGAAATTTTAAGAATTGGTGAAAATAAATATCAAAATGTTCTTTTCGGACAATTAAAAAATGGTCAAATTAAATTAAATGAATTAGAATTTCAACTTTGGTTAAAAGAATTAAGAGCTAGAAAAACGATGTTTGGAACCTATTTAAAACAAAGTGGTTATTTATCTAATGTCGATAAAATTATCGAAGTAACGGAAGATGAAAACTTTAGTTGTATGCGTGGCATGTTTTTCCAAGGAGAAAGAGAAAGAATCATTGAACCAGTTGGCGATAATTATTGTACTAGACCAAATAGTAATGATTTAAAAGGTCATTTGATTATCAATGGTATGTATGCTAATCAATTAATTTATTTGGCTCGAAGTTATGCTAATGGGTCATTTACTATCGGTTATTATGGTCAAGAAGATTCATTATACACCAAAAGAGTATTAGAATATTATCGTAATTTAAGAACAGTTTTGAAAGAAACGACTAATGATAAATGTGAAGTTATTGAAGATAACATTTTAAATAGTGATAAAGTTTATCTTTTAACTTATAACACCAAACCAATAATTAAAGAAACTACTCCAGTAATTACAAGATGTTCAGAAAGATAATTTTTTATCTTTTTTTCTTGCTTTAAATTATATAATAATATATAATCTTAACAGGTGATTTAAATTGCAAAAATTAATATTAATTAAATATGGCGAACTTACTACCAAAAAAGGTAATCGCAATCAATTTATTAACAAATTAAACGAAAATATCCAAAAAGTAATCAATGCTAAAATTATTAAAAAACGCGACCGCATGTATATTTTAACTGATGATATTGATAATACTAGTAAAAAATTACAAAAGATTTTTGGTTTACAAGGAATAGTAATTGCTTATCAAGTCAATACTAATAGTGCAGAAATTCAAAATGCGGTTTTAGAAATTTTAAAAAATATTAATTTTAAAACATTTAAAGTAGAAACAAAAAGAGCTAATAAAAAGTTTGAAATAAAATCGATGGAGTTTAATAATATAATTGGTTCTTTAGTTTTAAAAAATTTTGATTGCAAGGTAGATGTTCATAATCCCGATATTACAATTCATATTGAAATAAGAGAAGAAACTTATATTTATTTGAATGAAATTAAAGGTAGTGGTGGCTATCCAGTTGGCATTCAAGGGAAAGGTATTTTAATGTTATCAGGTGGTATCGATTCACCAGTAGCTGGTTATCTCGCTTTAAAAAGAGGCATTGATATCGATTGTTTATATTTTGATTCGCCGCCGCATACTAGTTTAGAAGCGAAAAATAAAGTTATTAAATTAGCTAGTATTTTAAACGAATATTCCGGCAATATTAGATTGTTAGTTGTACCTTTTACTAAATTACAAGAAGAAATATATAAAAAAGTTCCTAGTGAATATAATATTACGATATTAAGAAGAATGATGTATCGAATTGCCACTAATATCGATAAAAAATATAAAGTTGTTATCAACGGTGAAAGTATTGGGCAAGTTGCTAGTCAGACTTTAACAAGTATCAATGTTATTAATAGTGTGACCAATTTTCCGATAATTAGACCTGTTGCTTGTTTAGATAAATTAGAAATTATTAACATCGCTAAAAAAATAGGAACTTATGAAACAAGTATTTTACCATTTGAAGATTGTTGTACTATTTTTGTTCCTAAACATCCAGTTATTAATCCTAAATTAGAAAAATGTTTAGAATATGAACAATTTAATTATCAAGATTTAATTGATGAATGTATTAATAATATCGAAATAATTACTGATTTTAATAATAATTATAACGATTTATTATAAGCCATTTTTTACCACTTATATTTTAATCTTTTGTGCACAAGCTATAAGTGTACAGGAGGTGAGAATGTATGAATAAATCTACAAACAAATTAGTAGTACCAGGTGCAAAACAAGCTATCGATAAAATGAAATATGAAATAGCTAGTGAATTTGGTGTTAATTTAGGACCAGATGCTACAAGCCGTGCTAATGGTTCAGTAGGTGGAGAAATCACTAAGAGATTAGTTCAAATGG
>CALVVP010000103.1 GCA_944363895.1 uncultured Bacilli bacterium
ATGCTGTTGATTATATCTTTTTGATTTCGACTTTAGCTGGTGGGGCAATATGTTTATTATTGATTGTTTTCTGTTTTGATATTGCCGTCAGAAGCGTTAAATTAGGCTTTTTAAGAATGATTGCCCCTATTCCAATAGTATCGAGGGTTGACCCTAAAAAAGGTAAAGAAGTTTTTAATGGATGGGTAAAGGCTTGTCTTAGTACTTATTTAGATTTGTTTATTAGATTAATTGCCATTTATTTTGCTATTTTTGTTATCGCACAAATGATGGATTTACGATTTGTCGATGCTGTAACAGGTGTTGAAACGGATGTTAATGCTTTTGTTAAAGTATTTATTATTTTAGGAGCATTGTTATTTGCTAAGCAATTACCTAAATTGATTGAAGATTTAACAGGATTAAAGATGAGTGGTAAATTCACATTGAATCCAATGAGAAAATTAAGAGAAACTCCTTTAGTTGGTGCAGGTGTTACTACTGCGGCTGCTTTAGCTGGAGGTGCTTATACAGGTTTCAAAGCCGGACAACAAGCTGGAGCCCCTATGCGTGGTATGTGGCAAGGTATGATGGGAGCTAGAAGAGATATAAAAGGCAAAGTACCATTAATGGGTGACGATAAAGGTGGAAAAAGTCCTCGTGCTTTCCATTCTGGTATGCAATCAGGATATAAAACTATAACAGGTAAAGATTATGAGACTTTTGATCCTTGGAAAGTAATAGGAAGTAAAAAAGGCGCTTCAAGAGTTGATGAATATAAGCAAAGCAAATATGCATTACAAGGACAACAAGCATCTCTCGATGCTGAACTTCAAACTTTGTATGACCAGTTGAAAAATACCACTGATTTAGATAGAAGAAAGAGTCTTACTGCCGATATTGAAGCTAATAGAAGTCAATATGGCAAGATATCTAAACACATTTCTGTTATCGATGACCAAATTAAAGATGTTAAGAGATTATACCATATTGATGATTCACCACAAAAAGATCTTAATGAGGCTTTGGCTGCTGCACAATCTTATATGAAAGGAAGTTCTTCTACTACATCAGCGCCAACTGTTCACACTGCATCTAGTGATACAACTGTTAGTACATCAAGTGGTAATGAAGCGAAAGTTTACAGTGGTGAACAACATACAGATTCTGGAATAATAATTGGTAATGATAGTAATTGGAATAAAAAATAAAAAGGGTGTGATACTGAATGAATAACTTTTTAATACCGGCGAATGCTAAAAAGTCAATGTTAATATTTGGTTTGTTTACTAAATTTGATTTAATATTATTTTTAGTGGGAATTGGCATATCACTATTATTATTGGTGATTCTTCCCGTTGAACAAATTATGATGGCAATAATTGCCTTATTACCAGTTTTAATAACAGGATTCTTAGTTATGCCTGTGCCTAATTATTATAATATTAGAACATTGCTTAGTTCAGCTATTCAATTTTATATGAATCAAAGAAAGTTTAAATGGAAAGGTTGGTGTGTTCCTCATGGCGAAGAAAAAAAGAGGTAGATATACAAATGATGATGTCCCTGTTAAAGAAATAAAAAATGGTTATATTATTTTAGATAATGGTTTAAAAGTAACCGGCGTTAAAATAATGCCAAGAAACATCTTTATCTTAGAACAACAAACTCAAGATTCAATTATTGCTAATTTAAGGACTGTTTATAATACGATTGATTATGAATTTTGGATTATTGCAGCTGATCGACCAGTTGATATCCATGTTTATTTATCACAATTAGAGCTTTTATATAACAATGTCAGTAATCCGGTTAAAAGAAAATTAATTATGGAAGATATTAATAAAGGTAATATGTTTATGAATAATAATATCGTAGATACAGAATATTTCTTATTATTTAGGGAAAAGAAAGATGATTTAATCCAAAAAAAGATTAGAAATTTAATCAATACTTTAGCGGGAGCTGGTTTAGTAGCTTATCAGACAACCAACGATGATTTACGGATGATTTTGGATAATTTCTTAAATGGTGGTGTGACCACAACATTTGGGACGGTGTTAGGATAATGGATATAAAAACGCAAATAGCTCCTAAGGGCTTAGAATTTAGAGCAAGTGATTTTATTATCAGTGACAAATATGCCACTATTTTAACTGTTGTTTCTTATCCAAAATTTATATCACCAGGATATTTAGCTAATTTAACTAGTATGTCTGGCGTTAAAGTTGTAATTAAACATATACCTTTACCATTTAGTGTTATTCAAAGAATGTTAAATAAAGAGATTGCTGATTTGAAAGCTCGTTATCAAGAAGAAAATGATAAAACAATTCAAGAAAGAATTAGACAAGATTATGAATCATTAGAATATTTTATTTCGCAATTAGTTAGTACACAATCGAAAATATTTGATTTTCAAATGCATGTCATGGTAACGGCTGATTCTGAAGAAGAGCTAATTAGTAAAAAATTACAGGTCAAAAGTTATTTAGAAGCGATGGAAATGAAAGCTTTTCCTTTAAGATTCGAGCAAGAAAGAGTTTTAAAATCAATTATTCCAATTTATCCTAATCAACCAATTGAAGACAGAATTGGGACACCAATTCCTGCTCCGACGATTGCGGCGATGTTTCCTTTTATTTTCGATAGTATTAAAGATCCAGGATTATCATGCTTATTAGGAGTTGATTTTTCTGGTGGTGTTATTTTATTTAATCAATTTTTATATCAGATAAGAAAAGAACACAATCGTAATAATGCTAATATTATTATTTTGGGTACATCAGGTTCAGGAAAATCAACTGCTGCTAAATTATTAATTAGAACGCATATTAGAAATGATATTCAACTAGTTATAATTGACCCTGAAGGGGAATTTGAAGATATGGCTAGATTATATGGCGGTGACTTTATCGATTTGGGTAAAGGTGGAGAATTTGGAATGGTTAATCCTTTAGAAATAATTATGGATGCTGATGAGGATGAAATCAAACAAGGATTGGGCTATACTGTTTTAACTAGAACTTTGCAATCGATAAAAGCTTTTATAAAATATTATGACCCAAGTACAGAAGAAGATACAATCAATATGTTCAGTGAAATTGTCCAGGATACCTATCGGCGATTTGGTATCGATTTTACGACGGATTTTTCTAAACTAACATCGCAAGATTATCCTACTTTAAAAGATGTTTATGCAACAATTAAAGGTAAATTATTATCAATACCGGAAAAAACGCATGAAAAAGATGTTTTAGAAAAATTGGAATTAAAAATTCGGCCATTAGTTAAAGAGTTAAGATATTATTTTGATGGACATACAACGATTCAACCACAAAGTAATTTTATTGTTTTCAATATTAAAGAGTTGATGAATAGTGATAAGAATATTCGTAATGCTTTATTTTTCAACATTTTAAAATATGCATGGAGTTTAACTTTGAATCCTAATGTCAATACTGTTTTAACAGTTGATGAGGCGCATGTTTTAATTTCTGGCAACAATGTTTTAGGAGCTGATTTCTTAGGACAAATTCAAAGACGAGCTCGTAAATATAATACCGGAACTATTATCATAACGCAGCAACCTTCCGATTTTAGTGATCCTTCAGTTATTACTCAAGGTAAAGCTATTTTTGATAATGCTTCGTATTATTTAATTATGGGATTGAAAAAACAAGCGGTTGAAGATTTATCTAAATTAATTGATTTAAATGATAATGAGAAAGAAAGTATTAAAAGATATAATCAAGGGGAAGCTTTATTTGTCTGTGGTAGTAGAAGAATGCGTATTAATATAATTGCTACTGAACAAGAATTAGATTCTTTTGGTAGTGGTGGTGGATTATAGAATAAGTGGTGATGTAAATGCATAATGACCTTAATAATGGTTACAATCCGCAAAAATTCAATAATAAACAAGAAAATCCGAAAATTCCTGAACAAGGGAATTTTTCGGATTCACCAAAAACTAATAATGAACAACCACGAAACAATTCATCTAATTTAGGACAAACTAATCGTGGTAATAATTTAAAAAACAATTTGAATCAACAAAATAAGATCGATCAGGCTAAACAAGAACTAGTTAAAGAGGGTGCTAAAGCGGCTGCTACGGCGTTCGGCGGTGCCGCAGGAGGGGCGGCTGTCGATGCTTTAGCTAAAACTAAACTTGGGCAAAAAGCCTTAAAAACAGCATCTGATAATTTATCGCCTAAAAAATTTAGTCCTTTTGGTTTTTTTAAAAAGAAAAATGAAGAAGAAGATGAAGAACTTTCGGGAACGGCAACTGGCGATATCGGTAAGAAAGTAATTGGTTTTAGTGCTTTTGGAACATTTTTTATTAGTGGTTGTTTTTCGGTTATCATTATTTTGGTAATAATAGCAATTATTATTTCACCTTTACATTATATTAATGAGCTTGTTTCTTCAGCTGGTAGTGCACTTTCTGATTTTGGCGAGAAGTTAGGGAATTTTTTAACTTTCCGTGGTTGGTGTAGTGATGAAGAATGTCAAGAAATCGAAGAAAATAATTTCTATGAACATATCGATGAAGTTTATGAAGAATATTTACAAGAGAAAAATGTTCGTTTAAATGTTTCATTATTAACAGCAACTTTAACTTATGCTGAACCTTTTACGACCCTCGATGATGAAGAGATTACTAGCATTGAAGATTTGGCTCCTTCTAATTATATTAATTTTCGAAAAAGTGATAAGAAAGTTGATGAATTAGCTGTTAAAATGGTTAGTCATTGTTGTTATGAAAATGGTTCGGAGTATATGGCACCTAATGGTGAACACATGTGTCAAGGTAGTGATGGTAAAGATTATGATGATATCGATTATGAATGTCCTGAAGATGTTTATAAAGAAATCGATGGCGAACAAGTTTTAGTAACAGAATATACGGAAAGATATAAACTTGATGTGGAAAGATACGAACAATATTTACGGGAAGATTTTGTTAAAAAGTTTTATTTTGACGATAAAGATTTACCTTCAGTTGGATTAAAAGTTGATGATGCTGTCGATGAAATATTTTTAAGGGTTGCGATGTATGACAATTTAACCGGGCAAGGTAGTTATACTAGAGTTTATGGTCATTGTTCGGGGGTTACTGTCGTTGATAATGATGGGGAAATAATTGGAACTTATGATTTGGAAGATTATGTCGCTAGTATCATTAGTGAAGAAACTTATTCTGGACAGAGTATGGAGGCTTATAAGGCTTTAGCTGTAGCTATTCGGACCCTTACTTTAAGTACCACTGATAATTGTAGTCAACCAGTTAGCAATGCTAATTATGATGAAGATTATCAAGATTATGCTAAAGAAGCAGCGCAAGCTACTGATGGTCAAATTTTATTATATAACGACCGCATATTTGCTTCCGAATATGACTCTTTTTGCAATAATAGTAGTTGTAATTATGGAACGGAAAATGGTCAAAGATATGCTGATTATATAAAATTACCTAATGAAGAACAACACCGGGTTTATTTAAGTAGTGAATATTATGATATGATTGATGGTGGTAGTGGCCGCGGTTTGAGTATTGTGGCATCTTATCAATTAGCTGATGAAGGTATGACTTATTCAGAAATTTTAGAATATTTTTATTCACCAGGAGTAATGGTATCGAATATGATAACGGTTAATGGTAATAGTTATATTAGTACTTCCACTGCCCCTAATACGGTAGCCGAAGTTCAGGAACGTGCGGCTTATTATGCGGCGATGGGGGTAGTAACTATTGCTGGTCAACAATTTGATATGTCAATTTTATATAACAGTGATGCATCTAATTTAGGTCAATGTGTTTGGTATGCTAGGTCAAGAGCTTTAGAATTAATTTATAATTCAAATATGGATGATGCTAGTAAAATAAGAGCGATGAATGCTATTAGTGGAGTTGCTGCTAATGGTAATGGTTGGTATAGCAATAGTTATTTAAATATATTCGATAAAAGTTCGGATAGTCATTTACCGATGCCTGGAGCGATAGTTTCTTGGAGCGGTGGAAGTAATGTTTGTACACCTGGTTGTGGCCATGTGGCTATTGTTGAAAGTGTCGATTATGAAAACGAAACTATTATAATTTCTGAAGGCTATAATAGTGCTGGAGCTAATGGCGCGCCGATTTGGGATAATGTCAGAGTAAGAGTTTCGACTTATTCTTTCGATAGTATTAGAAATTATGGGCCAACATATATCTTTAACGGTTATGTCTATATTTTAGGTAGTTCTGAATAAAGAGAGGTAGTTAAAATGAAAAAGTTAATTTTGATTTTGTTAATTATTATTTTAACTGGCTGTGATGTTAAGTATGAACTAGAATTTAAAGATGATCAATTGATTGAAAATATCAATCTAAAATTAAGTTCATCAGAAGAAAATAAAATAAATGATTTAAAACAATATAAAGCTTATGCTATATTTGATAATGAATATCAACAATTATATAATGTCGATTATAATAATAATTTGTTTAGTTTTAGTGCGAATTATGAATACACTTATAATTATGATAGCTTTCGTCATGCTGCTTACATCGATACTTGTTTTGATGCTTTTAGTTTTACCATTCAAGATGATAATTACACTTTAACGACAAGTAAAGGTTTTAATTGTATGATGTTAGATTACAATAAAGTTGATAATATGGAAATTGCTATTACGACTAATCATGTGGTGATTGAAAGTAATGCTGATGAGATAAAAGGTAAAAGATATGTTTGGAATGTTGATGATGAAAATGCTTCCGAAAAAGAAATATATATCAAGTTTGGACCTGTCGAAGAAAGAAACTTTTTGGAACGAATTATCGATTTTATGAGTGATAATATCGTTGCCGTAGTTATTATTAGTGTTTTAGTTTTAGCAGTTGTCATTGGTAGCATAATTATTGTTGTTATTAGTAAAAAAAATAATGAAATTTAGTGAATAATGTGGTATACTGTTATGTAGGAATAATTAAGAGGTGAACCTAATGAAATTAAAATTTAAAGCGTCTGCTAAAGATTATTTAATTTTTGTTATTTTTGCAATCGTTTTGTTATATTTTGTGGCGATTGCGGTCTTGAATCTTTCTAGTTTTGCAACTGATGGTAGATTTCATGGCTTTAATCCCTTGCCAGCTTTTTCTTCACAGTTTATAATTCCGACTATTGTTGGCTATGTTTTCGCACTTATTTTTATCATTACTAGCGTTTCTTCTTATTTCTTTGAAAGAGATAAAGGAATCGGTTTTAGTACTGGAGCAAAAGAAGAAAAAGGTTATGCTAGATGGGCTGATGAAAAAGAATTTAAAAAACAAAAAGATATTTATAAAGTTTTACCTAATCAGGAAACTTGTGAACATGCTGGTATTCCACTAATCAACAATGGCAAAGAAATTTGGGTTGATGGTGGAGAATATCACAATTTAATTTTAGGTTCAACTGGTGCTGGTAAAACTCAAACTATGGTTCAACCGATGGTTCGTATTTTAGCTAAAAAAGGTGAATCAATGATTATTACTGACCCGAAAGGGGAAATATACGAAAACAATGCGGAAATGTTAAAAGAAAAAGGTTATAATATCGTTTTACTTAACTTCCGTGATCCGCAAAGAGGTAGTGCTTGGAATCCTTTAGGTTTACCTTATCAATTATACAAATCAGGTAATAAAGATAAAGCTAATGAGTTATTAGATGACTTAGCGATGAATATCCTATATGATGATAAAGCACAAAATCAAGATCCTTTTTGGGAAAAAACTTCTGCTGATTATTTTACGGGTTTAGCTTTAGCTTTATTTGATGATGCGAAAGAAGAAGAAATTAACTTAAATACGATTAACTTAATGACAACTGTTGGTGAAGAAAAATTAGGTAATACAACTTATATTAAAGAATATTTTGGCTATAAAGATAAAGCTAGTCCGGCTTATATTAATGTTTCTTCCACCATTATGGCACCTAATGATACGAAAAGTAGTATTTTATCAGTCTTTAAACAAAAAATAAAATTGTTTTCTTCAAGAGAAAATCTATCCGAAATGTTAAGTCATAGTGACTTTGATTTAAAAGATATTGGTCGTAAGAAAACAGCTGTATTTTTAGTTATTCAAGATGAAAAGAAAACTTATCATTCTTTAGTTACTATATTTATTAAACAATGTTATGAAACTTTAATCGATGTAGCGCAAGAATCAGGTGGGAAATTACCTTTTAAAACCAATTTTATTTTAGATGAGTTTGCTAATATGCCACCGTTAAAAGATGTTACGACAATGGTAACGGCTGCTCGTAGTAGAAATATTCGTTTTACCTTTATTATTCAGAACTTTGCTCAATTATATCAAGTATATGGTAAAGAAAACGGAGAAACAATTAAAGGTAACTGTGGTAATATTGTTTATTTAATTAGTAGTGAGTTAGCTTCACTGGAAGAAATAAGTAAATTATGTGGTGAGGTTAAATCAAAAGAAAAAGATAAAACCGCTAGTACGCCTTTGGTAACGGTTAGTGATTTACAAAGATTACCAGAGAATACGATTATTGTTTTAAGAATTAGATCGATGCCTTTTAAAACAAAAGTTGTTCCTGATTGGAAAATTCAAAAAGAAGGCGGTTGGGGTAAAACTTATCCAAAAGCTACTTATCCAACTAGAGAAAAACAAGAGATTAAATTATTCGATTTAAAAGCTTATGTCGATGCGAAAAGAGAAGCTAAATTAAATGATATGATGTCATCATTTAATCCTGTTCCACCGATTGTTCCTCGGGAAAAGAATGCTAAACCGGCTATGCCTCTTAAGGAAGATAGTTTCGATATCGATGCTTTAGTTAAAAGAATCGATGCGAAGATTGCTGAGTTAGAAGAACAAGAACGTCAAGAACAATTAGCTAAAGAAACTCCTGTTAATGATGAGAAACCTCCAATTGTTGATGCTAATGAACCTAAAATCGAATTAAAAGAAGAAGAAAACAAAGTTATCAATGGGGTAACTGATGATCAGTTCTTTGATGATTTCTTTAATGATGATGAATAAAACCTTTATAATTTTTAAAGGTTTTTTTAGTTATATTACCTTTATTAATTTTTTGTTTTTTCATATAATGTAGTAGGGTGGTTATAGTGAACATTAGTGTTCATGATTTGTTAGATAAAAGTAATATTATTGATATTCGCAGTATTGAAAAGTATAATGATAATCATATTGATAATGCGATACATATACCGATGCTTTTATTATTAAAAGATCCTAGTAAATATTTAAATAAATTAGATGATTATTATATTTATTGTCAATATGGTAAGAATAGTTATAAGGTTTGTTTAGC
>CALVVP010000104.1 GCA_944363895.1 uncultured Bacilli bacterium
ATAATTCCAATATTCATCAAAATTAATTGAATCTCTTGGCTTACCAGTAAATTCACCATGATCTCTACCTAATAAACTATCAGAATAAATTATAGGAACATTATTACTTATTATACTTGCGGTTTGCCTACATCTATCAAGTGGCGAACTAACTATTAAATCTATTTTTTTATTTTTAAAATAATCGCTTACTTTTTTTGCTTGTTCAATTCCTTTTTCTGTTAATGAACTATTTATTCTTCCAACCAAACAATTATTAACATTTTCCATGGTTTCTCCATGTCTAACAACATATAATTTCATTTACTCATCCCAATCTATTACCTTACAAAATGGATTATCTGATTCATAACCAGAATCAGGCTTCATAAATATATCCAATAAAAATGCTATAATAATTGGAATAATAAATAATAATGCTGCAGCTATTAATCTTGTCAAAAATCTTTTAAAAGCTGTTTTCATTTCTTTATCAGCATCACCATTTACTATAACCTTAACAAAATCAATTGTTCCTAATCCTAATGCTAATAAAGGTCCAGCTATTTTAATTATATCTAAGACTAAATTTAATTTTTCTGCAAGTTCATCAGTTATTATGCCACAACCATCTTCTAAATCATTTATTATTCCTTGATTTACCAATTCTTTATAAAAATTATTAAAACTTGTACATTCAGCCATTCTTTCTTCCATACCTTCAGCATCCTTACTAGTTGGATAAAGACTATAAACTTCATTACAATAACTTCTAATATTTTTTATTCCTTTTTCAGTTAAATAACTTGCATTTTTTTCACATGCACTATGATCATTAGAACATAAATCATAACTTTCTGTTACATCATTTAATGTAGCATTCTTATTACTACCTATAGTTAATTTAATATTCATAGCTGAAGAACTTAAATTTGATAAAGGTGCTTTCAATTGGCTTAGCAAATTAGAAAAATTTTCTCCTTGAATAACTTTATTATCATTTTCACTTTCTTCACCACTTTGAATATCACACTCGCTCAATGTATATTTATATTTTTTTGTTTTAATTGTTTGCGGACATGACTTTTGACCAGATAAAGCTTCTATTTTGTCAAATAAATTATCTCCAGCAGTTCCAAAATATGCATTTGTATATCCTTCTTGTTTAAATGTATTATTACTATACCTATTTAAAATAAAGTATGTTCCATTATCTTTATTTATTGTATAACAACAATGTTCAACAACAGTTACATTTGTTTTTTTATAAACTCCTACTAAATTTGTTAAATTAGCAAGAACTAATGATTCACTTTTTTGAAAACAACCACTTTTTGTTTCGCCATCTAAACATGCAACACCAACATCTATTTCAGAACTACTAACACGCCCCATTCTATAATATAGCGTTGATGAAGGATATAGATAAGATGCACTATTATTTAAAAACATATACCTATAATTTATAAATGTCGTATTAGCACTAAGTGGACCATAATTATAATCTCCTGTTGCTTTATAAAATAATCCTATTTGAACTTTATTAGAATTTAAAGTTACTCTAACATAAGAATCATATTCATATCCACCAGAACCACCATTATTCAAAATATTTTGCCTTGCTTTATCAGTAACTTTATATCCAAGATAACCATAAACAAAATCTAAATTTGCATAATCATAATTTTTATAATTAGATTCAGTAACTACCACATAATCAGTACTAACATATATAACATCTAAATCAGCTGGTTTTATATCAATTTGATTACTATTTAGATCGTAATAATCATATAGTGAATTAGGGTCATCTGATAAACTATTTGAAAATGATTTTCTATCAACATTATAAAAAATTGGACATGTTCCATCATATGAAACAGTAATGGTTTTTCCACCATAAATAGATTTATAATTACAAGATTTAGCTTCTGCAAAATTTACATCACTCAAAAAAAATAAACAGATGAAAAACATTAAATAAAATATTTTTTTCATTTTAACCACCTAATTTTTATTCTTCATATGTGGGAATAAAATAACTTCTCTTATATTTTCTTGATTAGTAATCATCATAACTAATCTATCAATTCCCATTCCCATACCGCCAGCAGGAGGCATACCATACTCTAAAGCTTCAATATAATCAATATCCATTTCATTAGCTTCTTCATTACCTAATTCTTTTTCTTTTAATTGATTTTCGAATCTTTCATATTGATCAATTGGATCGTTTAATTCTGTAAACGCATTAGCATATTCACTACCACAAATGAATAATTCAAATCTTTGAGTAAATCTAGGATCTTTAGGATCTTTTTTAGCAAGTGGACTTATTTCAATTGGATGGCCATAAACAAATGTTGGTTCAACGATTGTTTCTTCAACAAATTTTTCATAAAAAGCGTTAACTATATGACCATAACTAAAATGATTTTCTATTTCAACATCGTTTTCTAAAGCTAATTTTTTAGCTTCTTCTAAAGTATTTACCTTAAAGAAATCAATACCAGTTTTTTCTTTAATTAAATCTACCATATGAGCTCTTTTAAATTTTGGTTTTAAAGATATATTATGACCTTTCCAAGTTATATCATATGTTCCTAATACATCCATAGCCACATTACTAATAATACCTTCTGTTAAATCCATCATACCTTCTAAATCACTATAAGCTTTATATACTTCAATGGTAGTGAATTCTGGGTTGTGATTACGATCCATTCCTTCATTTCTAAATAATCGACCAATTTCATAAACGGCATCCATACCACCAACTAATAAACGTTTAAGTGGTAATTCAGTAGCGATTCTTAAATAAAATTCCATATCTAAAGTATTATGATGTGTGATGAAAGGTCTAGCAGCGGCTCCTCCTAAAGTAGCTTGTAAAACTGGTGTTTCAACTTCTGTATAACCTAAATTATCAAGATAGTATTGGATTGATCTAATTATTTTAGGACGCATGAAAGCAACACGTCTTGCTTCTTCATTCATAATTAAATCAACATATCTTCTTCTAAATCTTTCTTCGACATCAACTAAGCCATGATACTTATCAGGTAATGGTCTTAAAGCTTTTACTAAATGAACATATTTAGTAGCTTTAACTGATAGTTCGCCCATATTAGTGCGCATAACAGTTCCTTCAATACCAACAATATCGCCTAAATCGGCTTTTTCAAATAAAGCGTATTGTTCTTCGCCAACATTATCTAATTTAACATATATTTGAATTTGTCCAAATTTATCTTGAATATGCATAAATCCCGCTTTACCTTTACCACGTTTTGTCATAATTCTTCCAGCTACAACTACTGGAATATCAACTTCGTGTAATTCTTCTTTTGTTTTATCAGCGTATTTTTCTTTAATCTCTTTTGAATTAGAAGTCACATCAAATCTAGATCCAAATGGATCGATACCCAAACTTTCTAATTCTTTTAATTTTTCTCTTCTTACTAATTCTTGTTCTGTAAATTCTCTCATTATTATCTCCTCAATTCTTTACTCTTTAAAATCTACAACTCCACAAAATGGATTATCCACATCATAGCCATTTTGATTACCTAAAAACATATCCATTAAGAAAGCTAATATAAATGGTACTAAAAATAATAATGCTGCTGATATAAGTCTAGTTGAAAAACGTTTAAAGGTATTTTTCATTTCTTTATCGGCATCACCGCTAGCGACTGTTCTAATAAAATCTAAAGTACCTAAACCTAAAGCAAGTAATGGTCCAGCTATTTTAATAATATCTAAAAACCATATTAATTTTTCGACAAATTCATTAGATAAAACATCACAATCGACTGTTAAATCGTCAATTATACCATTAGATACTAAACTTTCATAAAATTTATGAAACTGAATACATTCTTCCATTCTACCAATATATGAAGAATTATTTAATTTAGTACTATTGTATCCACCATATATTTCATTGCAATAAGTAACAATTTCTTTTATCTTTTTTTCAGTAACATAAGTTATAGATTTTTGACATTCCTCATCATTACAAGAAAAACCTGTTTTTATATTCCAACCATTTTCACATTGATTATTTATTAAATTAGTTATTTTAAAAGTTTCTTTGCTAGAACCATTATAATCATAAAAAGTAATATTTTCTGTTAAATTAAGTGCGCTATTAGTTGTTAAAGCGTTTAATCGATCACCTAATTCACACATCATAAATTTATACATATACCCATTATATTTAGACATTCCTAGTTCAATAGTTGTACGATCCATTTCATTAAGTACAGCATTTTGAACTAACCTAGTTGAACCGGAAAATTGGGTTGCTGATATTTTGCAATCAGTCGTATCGCCATTTAAACAGTCGGTATATAAATATGGCAAATCATCACAAGATTCCATTAGTTTTCCACTTGGAATATCTATTTCTCCAGGCATTGGAATACCTTCTGGACTCGTATCGTTTATAAAAATTTGGTAAAATGACGACTCCCCAAACGGTTTAGTTTCTCTAACTGAATAATACCAATTATCTAAATTCTCCGCCATTTCCGATTCAATTCCATAATTACAAATTTGACCTTGTTCATCTTCACCTTTATCAAAATCGATGAAACTAGCACTTTTAGTTAAACTATAAGCTTCTTGATATTCTGCATTGTTAACTTCTTCCATCAAAGCATCTAAATCAGAAACAGTTTTTGAATCTAAATAACGATCTAATTCACTAGTTGGAAAGCCTATAGCCACTTGTGAGTCCCAAACATGGGTTGATGACCAAGCAGGAGTTAAAGATTCTGAACTATAACCTAACATTATCATTGTTGGACAAGAAAATGCTTTAGTTTCGCTATACCAAAATACTCGTGGGTTTAATAAATCATATACTTCTAAAGATTGCATCATCCCCGCTAAAGAATACCAACCATTAGCATCAGCTGAAACATCACCTTCATAAAAATATTTAATATTACCACTACTTTCACCCATTAATGAATAACTATAACCATCGCCTTCTTTTTCTAAACGATAAATAATTGTATCGGGAGCAAGAGTTCCTTCAATATTTCCTTGATAAGTACAAACTAACTCATTTAATATAGCATTATTTGAAGTATCTTGATAATTTTCTACAAGGCTAAGACGCGCTATTTTATCAGTTCCACTTATACTTTGATTACTACTATTACTAAAAAACCATTTGTCTAATCCCGCAGGAGCTTGCCAATAAAGATAATTAAAGCAGCCTTCTTCCTCAATTATTTCATGATTAAGTTTATCTCCATCATAAGGACTATTACTGTCTTTTACTTTAATTGTCGCACCAAAATCATAAGAAGTCCACAAATCGTCGTTGCCATAATTCTTATTCAATTTATCAACTCTTACATCATCTAATGGTTGAATATAAACAGAATCTGAATCATAAATACGGACAAATACTTTAAATTTTGAACCATCATCATTTTTTCCTTCATACATACA
>CALVVP010000105.1 GCA_944363895.1 uncultured Bacilli bacterium
ACATCAAGTACCACACAAACAGGAGGAAGTTGGATAAACTTAGGAAGTGGAGTAACAAGTGTAAGTATAAGTACTAATGGAACAAGATACATTTATTTTAGAGCAGTAAATAATGCCGGAAAAGCAGGAACAGTATCAGCAGCACAAACAACAAAGATAGATACAACCCAACCAGCATTAAAAGCTAAAGCAACAAGCAATACAATGGCGAAAGGAACAAGTGCAGCCCCAATGAACTACTTTACAATAACGACAAATTATAATAGTAGTTTAAGTGGAGGAACAACTACATGTAAAGTAGGAAGTACAACAGTTACAAATTTAAATACATTAGCTGCAGGCACATATACATTAACATGCACAATGAAAACAGGAACAGGAAAAACAGCAAGTGCATCAACAACTATTAATTTAAGATCGTTTTCAACAGATTCATGGGCAGTAATATCTTCAACAGTAAAAGGAGGATATGCGAGTGTCTATAAAGTTGGTGATACAAAAGAAGTTGCTGTATCAGGTTATGGTACATTTACGGTAAGATTAGCAAATAATACAACGCCTTCAGAATGTAATGCAACTACTTTTTCTCAAACAGCATGTGGATTTGTAGTAGAATTTGTTGATATAATAACTGTTTATCAATTGAATTCAACCGATACTAATATTGGTAGTTGGCCAGCAACAAAAGCACGAACGTTTATAAATGGCACAATATATAATGCCTTACCAGCAGATTTAAAGAATTTAATAATAAACACGAGAGTCGTATCAGGTCATGGAACAAGCGATTCTGCTAATTTCACATCTACTGACAAATTATATTTGTTGGCAGTAAAGGAAGTTGGAGATGCTCACACAGATTTAGATACTTCAAGTTCACTTACTAGAGTATTAGATTATTATAATGGGTCTGAAAACGAAAATGATATGCGTGTAAAAACATATCAGGGAACCGAAAAAATGTGGTGGCTTCGTAGTGCTCATTATGATAATAATAAATATTTTAATGCAATTATGGCACCGGGACGTGCACATACAGGTGGAGTTGGGCCGACTGGTTCAAATGGAACACTTTATGGTATAGCCCCAGCATTTAGAATAGGTTAATAAAAATGGTAAGAGAATTTTTGTCAAAGAGTATTGATGTGACAAATAATTAATGTTATAAATATTTTAAGGGTAGATGAAAATCTACTCTTTTTAGTGTTTGTAATTACATAAATAAGTTGAATTTAGATTTAAAATAAAAATCATAATAGCTAAAAGTAACTATATTTAATAATAATATTTTAGTATTTTTTTTAAATAAATTATCCATAAACATAGATTTTTGCATAACTAAATTTCAATATAAAATTACTCTTTTTAAATTATATAAAAAATGTTATAATTATTTAAGGTGAATTGTATGACATATATAAAAGGAAATTATCGTAAATCTATTTTTACATCAGAAAAAGGATATGTTATTGGCTTATTTAAAATTAAAGAAACGGATAATGAAGAATTAAAAATCTACATTAATAAAATAATAACATTTACTGGATATTTTCATGAATTAAATTTAGATGATATGTATATTTTTAAAGGTGATATAGTAGAGCATCCTAAATATGGATTGCAATTTAATGTGTTAGAATATGAGCGATTAAAGCCTGAGGACGAAGATGGATTAGTAGCATTTTTAGCAAGCGATTTGTTTAAAGGAATAGGCGAAAAACTAGCTAAATCAATAGTTGATACTTTAGGTAAAAATGTTTTAGAAGAAATATTAAAGGATGAGTCATGTTTATTATTAGTACCTAAAATGACTAGTAAAAAAGCACATACAATTTATGAAACATTGATGAAATATGAGGAAAGTCATCAAATAATAGTTTATTTAACCGAATTAGGTTTTAATATGAAAGATGCATTGGATATATATAATACATACAAAAGTGAAACTATAATTCATATTGAACACAATCCTTATTGTTTAACTGATTTTATATCATTTTTAAAAGTTGATGAAATTGCTTTAAAATTAAATGTAGGTGTATCAGATGAACGAAGAATAAAAGCTTGTATTATTTATATGATGAATAAATTATTATTTACTAATAGTGATACTTATTTAGAATATGACGAAATACTAGAAAGTGTTTTTAATTATTTAAAAATTGATTTAAATGTCGATGATTTTGATTTCTATTTAGAAGAATTAATTAATGAAAATAAAATAATTTTAATTGATAATAAGTATTATTTAAAAGAAATGTATGATTCGGAAATTAATATCACAAATATAATTAAATATTTAATAAACAAAAAAACAGATAAATTGTTTTTGGATAATAGAATAGAAGAATTAGAAAAAGTTAATAATATTAAATATAATGATAAGCAAAAAGAAGCGATAAAAAAAGCATTAGAAAATAATATAACTATTATAACTGGTGGACCAGGAACTGGTAAAACAACTATTATTAAGGCAATATGTGAATTATATCAGAATATATTTGATTTATCTTATAAAGAATTAACTAATAGAATAGCTTTACTTGCTCCAACTGGACGAGCCAGTAAAAGAATGAGTGAGTCAACTAATTTACCTGCTAGTACAATTCATAGATTTTTAAAATGGAATAAAGAAACAAATGAATTTTTAGTTAATGAATATAATAAAAATGATCATCATTTAATTATAATTGATGAAGTTAGTATGATTGATTTGAATTTGTTAGATAGTTTATTTAAAGGACTAACTAAAAATATTAAATTAATTTTAGTAGGTGATCATCATCAATTGCCTTCAGTAGGTCCAGGTAATATTTTAAAAGATTTAATTGAAAGTGATTTAATTGATACTATTTATTTGGATACATTATATAGAACTGATGAAAATTCTTATATAACTACCTTAGCTCATGAAATAAAAGATAATAATCTAAGTGAATCTTTTTTAGAAACTAAAAGTGATTATACATTTTTAAAATGTCATTCAATTAAAGATAATTTAAAAAATTTATGTTTACAATTAATTGAAAAAGGATATGATTATAAAAGAGTTCAGATAATGGCTCCAATGTATGCTGGAGTTAATGGAATAGATAATTTAAATAAAGAATTGCAAAATATATTTAATCCTAAAACAAAGCAAAATGAAATTAAGTATGGTGATGTTGTTTATAGAGAAAATGATAAAGTATTACAATTAGTAAATTTACCAGAAGAAAATATTTATAATGGTGACATTGGTATTATTAAAAATATTGTTAAAATTGAAAATAAAACTTTTATTTATATTGATTTTGATGGTAATTTGGTTAAATACGAAACAAAAGATTTAAATAAAATAACTCATGGTTTTATTATATCAATTCATAAATCACAAGGTAGTGAATTTGAAGTAGTTATTATTCCTATTTGTAATAGTTATAAAAGAATGCTTTATAAAAAATTAATTTATACAGGTATTACTAGAGCTAAGAAAAAATTAATTTTAATAGGTGAGCCAGATGCATTTTTATATGCTGTAAATAATAGTAATGAAAGAACAAGGAAAACTAATTTATTAGAACAATTAAAGAATAATATTTTAAATAAAGGTTAAAATAATAATGTATGTTTATACATACCTTCATTTTTTCTATTTAAAGAGGTGATATTATGAAAGAAACTCTAAAAACTATGATGTTGATTGGAATTGGTGTTGGAGCAACTTTAGCTTACCAAAAGTATAGTAAACCGGTAATGCAAGAAATGGAAAAATTTGCTAATAAAACAATGAAAAAAGTTAACAAAGAATTAG
>CALVVP010000106.1 GCA_944363895.1 uncultured Bacilli bacterium
TTAAAAGAGTTTACAACTTTTTCCCATTTATCTATATTCTGAATCTCATCGAAAAATAAATACATCTTTTCATTAGGATTTAATTTTTCTTTAATATAAAAATATAAATCATCATCATTTTTTAAATTAGAATATTCTTTAGACTCAAAATTTATATAAACTATATTTTTATCACTTATACCATTTTTCTTCAATTCATCTATTATTTGTGTTAAAATTACTGATTTCCCACATCTTCTTATCCCAGTTATTACTTTAATTAAATCTTTATCATAAAATGGTCTAATTTTAGATAAATATCTTTCACGAATAATCATCATATCACCTCAACTATTACAATTATACTATATTATTAATTTAATGTTAATTTTGTATTATGTAGAATACAAAATTAATGTTTTTCTGTGTTTTGTCTTGTTGAGTTAATAATCGATTTTGATGGTTTTTGTTATTATATCAGTATAAGTAAAGGATTTTTTTTCATTATTATTTAATTCAACTAAAAAAATATTCTCATATAATTCTTTAATAGTGACATGATATTTTTCATATTTATTTCTTCCTAAATTATATTTAATTGTAACTTTTTGCCCGACATAATTATTTAATTTACTTCTAACTTCACCAATCATCTTGGATACCCCGTATACATTGTTCCTTTAGTAATCACCCCACCAATACCACTTTTGCCATATTTAGTTTTTTCAATTATCCCTTTTAAATCAATATCATGATTAACATCAGATAAACTCATCTTAGTTGCAATTATCGCCGGATCTAAAGCATGAATATTAACACGTTTGGGCGAACTTGCGAAATTAGCGCCCGCCTTAATTAATTCTTCATAATCCGATTGACAAGCCCCGGCTATAATAATTAATTTATCGTGACTTTTTTCAAATTTCCTCGCTTCTTGAATCGCCTTAACAAAATTCCCACTATTTTTATAAGCATTGATATTATCTTGATTTCCTTTCTTTTTATAATAAGCATCATGCCCAGTAATAACAATGATATTAGGATTATATTCTTCCAACCAATCTCTTATATATAATGGGATATTCTCTTCAATTTCATTTATTCCTACTGCCCAAATATTAGCTTCTTTATAATAATTTAAACATCTATTTAAATAATCTAAGTCACTATCAATATGTAATATTTTACCAGGTAGATAAAAATAATCATCGCGGTTTAAATCGATATCTGGTTTTACTCTTGCTTCAAATTCATTGTTTTCTTCATCAACACTATCGAATTTGACTAAATCTTCCTTATCACTATCCGCACATAATCTAATATTTAAGCCTTTCAAATAATAAACATTATCGATAATATCTGTTATAACAAAAACAGTGTCATTGTTATATGATTTTCTCGTAACTAAATCTCCAATGTCAAAATTCATATAATCACCCACGAAAGTATATGTAAATAATTATTTGAATATGAAAAAAAGTGTTGAAACGCAACACTTAATCATAAATTTCATATTTCGCAATCTGTTTTTATTGTAACTCATATTATCAGCTCACTGTCAAAATAAAACCCAGTTATTTCGGTTCAAGAATTTATAATCTTAGGCTTAAAATAATATTCATTCAATTATTTTAATCAATCTTCTTTTAGTTACACAATTATTTCTACTATCACAAGCGGTATATTCAATTATTTTGTCAGTTGGTAATTCATCAAAACCACTAGTTTGAACCGTAATTGCCTCACCACTATTATCAGTTGCTGAAACACCAGTTAATATATTAAATGAACTTAATCCTTCAGCAGTCAATTCAACATTATCAGGAATAACTAAGTCAGGAGGAGTTGTATCTCTTATAATAATGGTTCTGGTAATTCTCGAAGTATAGCCATCAGCAGTAATACTATAAATAGCGGTATAAGTTTTAAATTGACTAGTATCAATACTGGCTATTTCCGTCCCATTTTCTTGATAAGTAACATTTATATCAGTTAAAACATTACCACTTTTATCTTGGGCTTTAGCTCCTTGTTCATTATAATCACTATTGATTTCGACAAATTGAATATGACTACCATTTAAAATAATAATAGGAGCATTTTCATTAAATTCATCAGTAATACTACTTCCACTTTCTGTATCTACAGTAAAGACATAACTATTGTTTTCCAAAGTAATTGTTACCATCATATCATTAGGCAACAATTCATTATTTCTTGGATCGCGAACATCTAGCGGTAAGTCACCTGATTCTTTTAAAGTTAATAAAGTTACTGTAACAACTCCACCGTTTTCTGTTGGCAATAAATTGATATTTTTATAAGCCCATTTTTCAGCGGCTGAAGCTATTTCTTCTAACTGTGAATTATATAACCTTTCTTTATTATCTTTAAGGCTTTTATTAATTATAGGAATCGTTATTAAAGCAATAATTGCTAATACTATCAGTACCCCTAATAACTCAACTAAAGTAAATCCTCTTTTCATTACACCACCTACTATAATTATATATTTTTCTTAATTTATAGTCAATTAGTTTCACTTTTTTTAATAATATAAGTTTTATCTTTTGTATAAAAAGCGTAAAAAACTTCATCTAGTTTCAATTTATTTTTATTTAAAATACTGTATACCCAATCAATATCTTTATTCATGTTTTTAACGGTATCGACATCGATTACACCATCTAAAATAATCGGCATCGGGTAGACATTATTATCATTGAACACTGATAATTTACCATTGTTTTCTAAAATTGCATAGTTAACTTCATCCAAATTTTTTATTCCTTGTTCTCTTAATTGAGAAATTAAATCATCTAAACTATACCTTGTCTTTTGCATTTGTTTAAAATTAACTTTACCTTTATTAATCAAAACTTGTGGATTGCCATCGATAAATTTACGGAAAGTATTACTCTTTAAAGTTAATAAACTTAAACTAACTTGAATTATTACTAATAAAGTAATCGGAATAATCGATATAAAAATCGAACGATCAACCTCTTCGATACTCATTGCAGCTAATTCAGCAATTAAAATCGAAACAATTAAATCGATAATACTTAATTGTCCAACCTCTTTTTTACCCATAATTCGATAACAAACAACGATAAAAAAATACAAAACAAAGGTTTTTATAATAATACTTATATACATTTTCATCACCTATTTTATTATGTTTAAAGTTCTAAAATTTTATACAAAAACATAATAATTATTAGGTGATATATATGCTTTTTTTAAAAAAATTAGGAAAATCTTTTTTAATCAGTTTAATAATTTTATTAGGATTAACTTTAATTATAACTATTTTTAATTATATTGGTTTACTTAGTTTAAACATTGTTAATATCTTCTCTTATATAACACCTTTTATCGCTTTATTTATCGGTGGGGTATTGATGGGAAAAGAAAGTGTTAATAAAGGTTGGCTCGAAGGAATTAAATTTGGTTTAATTTGTACGATTATTTTTATTATTTTTAATTATTTAGCTTTTGATTCTTTTTTTAATATTTCGAATATAATTTTATATATAATTACCTTAATCGCTAGTGTATTAGGCGGAATGATTGGAATCAATTTAAAGAAAAATAGCGAAAA
Source organism: uncultured Bacilli bacterium (assembly GCA_944363895.1). GTDB lineage: Bacteria > Bacillota_I > Bacilli_A > RF39 > UBA660 > Faecisoma. The sequence goes on from CALVVP010000106.1 coordinate 3,584, forward strand.
TTAATCGCTATTTTTATATTGCCTAATAAAGTTTTCTTTATATTCTAAAAAATTATCATTTTTAATACTTTCCCTTATTTCTTCCATCTCTTTAATTAAAAATCTAATATTATGAATCGATAATAACCGACCACCTAATGTTTCTTCACAAGTTATTAAATGTCTGATATAAGCTTTAGTATAATTTTGACAAGTATAACAATCACAACCATCTTCGATTGGTGTGAAATCTTCTTTATATTTTAAATTTTTTAAATTTATCCGACCTTTTCTTGTAAAGGCATTACCATGTCTAGCTAATCTAGTTGGTAAAACACAATCAAACATATCGATTCCTCTTGCAACCCCTTCTAATAAATCGATTGGTTCACCTACCCCCATTAAATAACGCGGTTTATCTAAAGGTAAATATTTAATCGCATCATCGATCATTTTATACATGGTATCCTTATCTTCACCAACACTAGTTCCCCCGATAGCATAACCATCAAAATCAAGTTTCACCGTTTCTTGAGCGCTATATTTTCTTAAATCTTCGTATTCCCCACCTTGAACAATGCCAAATAAAGATTGGCGAGAATTATTATGAACTTCTTTTCCTCTTTTAGCCCATCTAATCGTTCTTTCCGTACTTTGTTTAGCATATTCGTAAGTAGCCGGGTAAGGAATACATTCATCAAAACTCATGGCAATATCACTATCTAATTTATTTTGAATTTGAATCGATAATTCCGGCGTTAAAAAGAGTTTTTTCCCATCGATATGACTTTTAAAAACGACTCCTTCTTCAGTTATATCTTTCTTTTTTGCTAAAGAAAAAACTTGAAAACCCCCACTATCCGTTAAAATAGGACCATTATAATTCATAAATTGATGTAAACCACCAGCTTTATTAACCACATCCGCACCTGGTCTTAACCACAAATGATAAGTATTCGCTAAAATAACCGCACTATTCATATTATATAATTCTTCCGGAGTTAAAGTTTTAACATTAGCTAAAGTTCCCACTGGCATAAACATCGGTGTATCATAAGTTCCATAGTTAGTTTTTAATTTTCCTAACCTTGCCTGACCAGTGTTTTTTATTAATTCATATTTTATCTTCACCTAAAATCACCCGTGATTAATTATAAACTATATTTTTTAATTTGACAAGATGATTAAAATGTGGTACTATAGCTTACGTTTTTGAAGGGGGATTTAATTATGGAAAGAATGAGAGAAAATACCATTGATTTTGGAAAAGTCGTTACTAAAGAAGATTTAGCGGGTTTATCTAGTGAAGAAATAGAATTTGCCAAAAAAGAAGGAAGATATCATGCTGTTTATTTAAGAAATTATTATAACAGTGATATTTTATCAGAAATTTTAACGCCAAGAGCTCGAGAAGTAGCCTTTTTAGGCCATAAATATCGTCATCAAAGTGATGTTGTTAAAGAATTATTAGCAGCTAATATTGTCTTCCCAAACGACGAACAATTTATTAAAATTCTATTATCTAGGGATATTAATTACTATCAATTAATTAATTATGCTAGAGCCATTTCTAGTACTAAAAAAGTGGCCTTGTATGCTAAAAATTTAGAAGCTGACGATAATGTCAGAGTAATTAGTAGAAAATTAAATGGTTTATGCAATCTTGTCAAAGCTCATACAGGAATTAAAGATTTCAATTTAATTTTAACTAAAATAAATGAAATTGTCTTATTCCAAAAAGATTTATATAAACAAGTTAAAGATTGCCAAGATTCCCAAAAGAGACTTTAATTAAAAGTTTCTTTTATTTTGTCTAAATTCATCGCTCGACTACCTTTAATATAAATAATACTATTATCTAAAATATGTGTTTTTAAATAACTAGTTAATTCTTCAATCTTATCAAAATGTTGTCCTTTAATTAATTTAGTATAATTACCAATCAACAATACCTGTTTATTAGCTATTTTTTTTAAATATTTGTTTATTTTTTTATGATATTTTTGACTATATTTGCCTAATTCCAACATATCACCTAAAATTATATATTTGAACTCTTTTTGTTTTTTTAGTAAATTTAAACCACCAATTAAAGATTCAAAACTACTATTATAGCTATCATCAATTATGGTATATTTATTTTTTATAATATTTAATCTTCCTTCGATATTTTGGTATTCGCTGATTGCTTCACTGATTAAATTTAAATCGATTTTAAATAATATTCCTATTTTTATAGCTATTAAAACATCACTTAATAAATGTTTAAAAGAATTAAAAATAAAATGTGTATCTTCTATATCAAATTCAATTTTATCATTATATTTTATATTTTTTAAATTTAATTCTTTAGGATCAACTTTAATGATATTTTGGTATTTTATTCTTTTTAAATATTTATCTTCATTATTAATTATTAAACAACCATCTTCCATTCCTTCTAATATTTCTAATTTAGCTTTTAAAATATTTTTTTGACTTCCTAAATTACCAATATGAGCTGTTCCAATATTTGTTATGACCGCATAATTGGGATTACACATTTTCGATAAATAAGCTATTTCATTTTTATGATTCATTCCTAATTCTGCCACTATCACATCATAAGTATCATCCAAATTGAGTAAAGTTAATGGTAATCCAATATGATTGTTGTTGTTTTTTATTGATTTTAATACTTTATATTTTTTACTTAGTACTAATGATATTAATTCTTTGGTTGTTGTTTTACCAACACTCCCTGTAATAGCTATTAAAGGTATATTATATTTATTTCTAAGGTAATGAGCTATTTCACCTAAAGCGATAATGCTTGATTCAACTTTAATACAAGGAATATCTTTTATAACCATTTCACTTATGATAGCTACCGCTCCCTTATCGATAGCTTCTTCAATATAATCATGGCCTTTATTAATAGCTAAAAAAGTATCACCTAATTCAATATCTTTAGAATTAGTTTTTATTTTATTTATTAAAACATCACCGTAAATTTTACCATTTATTATTTGATTCAATTCACTTAAATACATAGTTATTCACCTAATATATTTTATGCAATTTAAAAAAAACTGATTATTTTAATCAGTAAATTTTAAAGCTATGGCGTAATAATAGCGCGAGTGCTGTTATTGCCACCTTCAGCGCCGCTATAACCATTAAAAGTAAATATTCCTCCATTAATACCATTGCCATTATCCCCACCACGCATAAACCAAGAATAATGTTCTAAAGGAAAAATTGCATAATCATCATACCAACCACCAGTGATACTACCATGTGTTGATAAAACTTCTTTTGTAGAATCACCTAATTTCCCACGACTATATTCTGCATTACTTGTTCCATATGTATAAGCATCATAGTATTTTGCGTCTGGAGCACCACTAAATTCAGAATTACTTATATAAAATATACTACTACTATCAGCCATATTACCCATTACATATTCAAAACCATTACCCGACATATCATATACACCATAGACATTTCCGGTGGTTGATTGACCTATATTATTTTTATAAGAATTGCCACTACCACCACCAGTATAATAATTGCTATCACTATTTATCACAATATCTGTCGTACCTAAGCCATATTTACTTTGCTTTAAATAGGCTATAGCACCCCATTCCATGTTTTTAATCATATGCGAATCACCACTTAAACTATAAGTAGAACTCATATTTTGAATGGCTGTAAAAAGATATATAGAAGCATTACCTGATATTAATATTGATGAAGTTCCTTTAAAGGAAATTGAAAGGATATCTAAAAGAGCAGAAATTAATAATAAAGTTTATTCTGGAATTAATATTTTAAATGAACAAAATTTAAAAAT
>CALVVP010000107.1 GCA_944363895.1 uncultured Bacilli bacterium
TCGACTTTAATTAAATAATCTCTTGAAGCTGAATTACCAGCTAAGTCAGTGGTCGTGATTCTAATGGTTGTTCCTGTTGTGTTAGAGGTGATACTGGCTATATTACTTATAGTACTACTATGACCAGATAAATTATCAGTTCCATCTGTTACATTAACTGTTATATCAGTTGTATACCAATCATTACTGCCTAAAGTTCCGGCAAATGTCGCCGTTCCAACTGTTGGTGAGGTTTTATCTAAGTTAAAACTTTGACATGATATTTCACTGGTTCCTAAACTATTACTTGTTAAGGCACATAGATAAGATGTTCCTTCAGTTGTAATAAATTTAGTATTGTTACCGGTTTCGACGATTTCATTTGGTTCACATTCACTACTAGATAAACAATACTTAATATCACCATTGCCACTCAAAGTAACGGCAATATTTTCTTTCGCCCAACCATTATCATTGATTAAGCTTTCATCATAAGCAATATTTATAACTGGTTCTGTATCTGTTTGAATACATTCCATATCATATTCAAAAATATATTGATTATAGTTAGTATCCCAATAATACCAGACACAACCTGCTAATTCTTCATTAGTCACAGGATTTATAATTGAAGACGATAAAAAGCCCTTGTTTTGAATTTCGTTCAAATAAAGAGCTTGTTGTTCACTCGGATAACCAATATCATTTTCGATACTATAACGATAAGCGGCTTCTTCAATCGCATCGATTGTTCTTTCTAAAGACCTTTCCCGACTACTTTTAATCGAATTATCGATAACCGGAAAAGTAATTAAAGCAATGACTGCTAATATAATCAAAACTCCTAATAATTCAATAAGTGTAAAACCTTTTTTCATATCTATTCTCCTTACTTCTATTATGCACTATTTTTTAGTATTTTATCTAAAATAAACAATATTTTTTGTAAGGATTTCAAAAAAGGTTTAGTCGACAATAATTTTCTTGTTTTGAATTATAAAAGTTGAAATTTACCCTTATTTTATAAAGATTTTGCCCCCTTTTAGGTTTGCAATTTGCTAATTTAAATATATTTTTTATCATTATCATCACCTATTTCTATATTAATTTTAACTTAAAATAAGTTGTTAGTCAAACCTAAAAAAACTATACAATGTATAGTTAATCAAATAACACTTTTTTATTAATCTGATAATATTGAATTCCAGAATAAACTGCTAAAACAGTAGCAATAATAAGCAATACATCAGATACCTTAATATTAATTAATTCAAATGGTAAATTGTTAAATAAAGTTAAAGCAATACCTAACATTAAAAATATCGTTTTAACTTTACCTGACATAATCGCCGCTACCACTGCTTTTTTCGAACCGACAATCATTTTAATAATATCGACAACCGTATCTCTAGTTACAATAATAACAGGAATAATTGGATGAATTAAACCTTGACTAGCCAAAATAATCAAAACAGAATTAACCAAAAACTTATCAGCTATCGCATCTAACATTTTACCCAAGTCCGTTACTAAATTATACTTACGAGCAATATAGCCATCTAAAAAATCCGTCAAAGAAGCAATGATAAATAAAGCTCCAGCAATAAAATACTTTAAATCAACTACAATAGCTTCATTAATAAATAATTTAGTAGCTGTTAGCCCTACCGCATCAAAAGGAAAAAGTAAAATTATAACTACTAAACAAGTTAAAAATATTCTAATTAAAGTTATTTTGTTCGGTAAATTCATATCTTACACCTCCGAGTAAATTTTCCTCATCTTGATTATCATCAGTTAAAATAGTATATAGAAGGAAAATAATCGTTATTAATAAAACAAATATCGCAATATAAATAAAATTTTGATAAATCTTTTCTCTTTTTCTTTCGATTGTATAAGGAGATTTAATTTTATTTTCTTCTTTTTTATTTTTAGCTTCACTCTTAATATCTTCAAGTGATAATTTGGAAGTGTAATCAAATAAATACTCGTTAAAATCATCGACTAATTCTTCTTTATCAAGACCTAAATATTTCGCATAATCGCGAATAAAATATTTCAAATTAAAAACATCTTGAAAAGACTCGACATTCCCATTTTCAATATCGATAATTTGATTAGGAGAAATCTTTAAATCTTCGCTAGCTTCTTCAACCGAAACCCCGATGCTTTCCCGAGCATTCTTTAACTTCTCACCTATTTCTTTCATCTATTCACCTCAAAAACTAAAAAAAATAATACTTATAAGCCATGTTCTGTCCTTAATAAAAAGGGGCAAACATCTATCTACCAATACTGGTTCTAAAGCAAGTTACTTATTCCTTACTTTAAACTCCCCTACCATAATTTGGGTTTCTTGCTTGTGGGGTTTACCGCGTTTCACCTTTCTATTACTAGAAATATCGTCACTGTGGCACTTTATATCTACTAAAACCCTTATAGGGTAATTTCGATGCCGTTAAGTATAAAACTTACCATAGGTTATTTTTTCCCTATGCACAATCACTACTACCATTTCAGGATAGTGCAAGCATGGACTTTCCTCTACAAAAAATGCAGCGTTTGCCAAGTATTATTCTTTACCATAAATTATTTTTTCTAAATTAGATAATCTTTTTAAAACATCGACACTGTTAGTTCCTTCACCATCCGCACTCTCTTTTAAAATATCTAATTTCATTTTTAAATTTCTAATCTCTTGTTTTAATTTTATATTATCATTAGTTAACTCTCTAATTTCATTACTTAATTCTTTATTAATAGCCATAAATTCTTCATAATCGCGCATTACGATATCTAAAAATTTATCGACTTCCTGAGGACGATATCCTCTTGTATCTAACTTAAATTCTTTTTCAAAAATATCTTTAACTGTAAGCATTATTCTATCTTGATACATAATACCACCCATATAAATTATATAACACGACCAACTAATTTGTCAACCAAAATTTATTTCCTTATATTTCTAAAATAAGTCGCTAATTTAATCGTTTTAACATCTTCCAACATCGAATTAAAAATCGTCTCTATATGATCCATCTTTATCACCTAGTATTATTAAAACACAGAAAAAAAACTAATGCATTAAATTCGACAAAAGTTGTCAAAATTAGTTAGACCTCTTCAAAAAAACAAAAATATATAGTATAATATTAATGGTGAAATTATGAATTATCCAAACGGTATAAAAAAAACATTTAAAATAAATACCAGTAATCGTGGAATGAATTTAGAACAAGACCTAAACGATACTAATTTATACTATCGGAATAATGATATTGCGGTTATTTATAAAAAACCGACTCCAATTACCATCAATAAAGTCGATTATAAATCAAGAAAAGATGCCATTATTAAAGAAGCTCATTTTATTATTCCTTCAACGACCGATTATAATGGTATTTATAAAGGCTTATATATTGATTTCGAAGCTAAAGAAACAAGAAAAAAATATTTTCCTTTAGCCAATATTCATCAACATCAAATCGAACACTTGCGAAAAATCAAAAAATGTGGTGGGATTGGATTCATAATTGTTAGATTTACTTTAAATAATACTACTTATTTGTTAGAAATTGACAAAATTGATAATTTTTTAGATAATAATAAACGTAAATCTATTCCCGAGGAATATTTTATTAAGGAAGGATATTTAATTAAACAAGGATATAATCCCTATTTAGATTATTTAAAAATAATCGATATTATCAAGGAGCGTGAAAAATGAAAAAATTTATCAATAAATACAAAAAAATAATCATATTAGCTTTAATCAGTTTAGTCGTTTTAATCATAGGATCCCTAACTATTAGTTTTATTCCTACTCTATTAATTCTAATAATTATCGGACTGATTTATTATTTTGTTAGTAAACCAAAAAACAAAAGAAAAAAAACAAGTGGTAAAGAAATATTTAAAACTGTTTTAATTTTTGGATTTTGTTTTACCATCTTCTTTTTAATAGCAGTAGGTAGTTTTGGTATCTATATTATCAGTACAGCGCCAGAATTTACCGAAGAAAGATTATATAACAAAGATGCTACGATTCTTTATTTAGCTAATGGTGAAGAATTTGCAAAAATTGGTGATGAAATGCGTCAAAAAGTTAGTTATGACCAATTATCCCAATCTTTAATCGATGCGATTATTGCAACCGAAGATTCAAGATTTTTCCAACACAGTGGTGTCGATTTACCAAGATTTATAAAAGCATCAATTAGTCAATTACTAGGTCAAGGTGGCGGTGGTGCTTCAACATTAACTATGCAAGTTTCTAAAAATGCTTTCACTTCGACTGAAGATGAAGGAATAGAAGGTATTATCCGTAAATTTACTGATATTTATGTTTCTGTTTTTAAAATTGAAACTCACTACACCAAAGAACAAATATTAGAATTTTATGTTAATTCATACAATTTAGGTGGTTCAAATCGTGGCGTGGAACAAGCAAGTCAAGATTATTTTGGCAAAAGTGCTAGTGAACTAAATGTTGCCGAAGCTGCGATGATTGCCGGACTTTTCCAAGCACCAGGAGCTTATAATCCTTATCTTTATCCTGAAGCTTGTGAACAAAGAAGATTAGAAGTTTTAGGTTTAATGTTAAGACATGGCTATATTAATGATGAAGAATACAATATTGCTAAAGAATTAACGGTTGAAAAATTATTAGATAATGGTTCTGATGATGAATCAACTAATTTATATAATGATTTTATTAATACTGTTGTTGAAGAAGTAATCGAAAGAACTGGCAACGATCCATATTCTGTACCAATGAAAATTTATACGACAATGGATAAAGATATGCAAGAAGTAATGGCCGGAGTTATGAATGGAACATTATATGAATGGGAAAATGATGAAGTTCAAGCCGCTTCAATTATTATCGATGTTCATACCGGTGAAATCAAAGCTGTTGGCGGTGGTCGTAATCGGGTTGCTAAAGGTGTTAACTATGCAACAGGTGCTCCAAGACAAATTGGTTCAACCGCTAAACCTTTATACGATTATGGTCCTGGGATTGAATATAACAATTGGTCAACTTATACACCATTCACTGATGAACCTTATTCTTATTCTGATGGTACCAGTTTAAAAAACTGGGATGGTCGTTATTATTATTTTCAAACATTACATAATGCCTTAAAACATTCAAGAAATATTCCCGCTGTTAAAGCATTCCAACAATTAGATAACTCTAAAGTAAAAGAATTTGTAACTAATTTAGGATTATCGCCAAATATCGCTGATAACGGATTAATTTATGAAACTCATGCTTTAGGTGGCTATGAAGGAGAAACACCAATGACTTTAGCAGCCGCTTACGCTGCCTTCTCTAATGGCGGATATTATATCGAACCACATAGTTTTACTCGAATCGAATACACGGAAACTGGTGATACTTATGAAGTAAAACCTATTACAAGACGTGCTATGAGTGAAGCCACCGCTTATATGATTACCAAAATATTAGAAGATACATCAGATTATGCGATTGGTCGAAGTGTCAACGGCGTTAATTATGCTGGTAAATCAGGGACTAATAATTTAGACTCAGAAACTATGGATAAATTTAATTACCCATCTAATGCAATTAAAGATAAATGGATTGCTAGTTTCAATGATTCATATGCTATTACCGTTTGGTATGGCTATGAAGAATTAACGGAAGACCATTATATGACTGTCAACAATTACAATATTAAAGATGTTTTCCAAACGATTGCTGAATCAGCATACACCGAAAGATCAACTTGGGAACAACCAGATAGCGTTGTTCGAGTAACTGTCGAAGATGAATTACCTACCGCAATGTTAGCTAGTGAATTCACTCCTGAAGATAAACAAGTAACTGCTTACTTTAAAAAAGGTTTTGAGCCAACAGAAACTTCAACTAGATATAATCAATTAGATAATGTCACTAATTTAAATTATGATACTACCACCAACACTTTATCTTGGAATCCAATTGCTACTCCTGATTTTATCAACACTGATTACATTAATAACTTATTTAGTCGATTATATTCCGATTCTGAAACTCGACAAGATCAACTAAATGATTTCCTTAATTATAATCAAAGAAACATTGGAACTGTCGTATATGATGTTTATACCAAAGATGAAGCTGGCAATTTAAACTTAATTACTACAACAAGCAATACTAATTTTACTTATCCAATTACCAATACTACTACTTTTGTCGTTAAATCAACTTACACTATTTTTAAAGATAATATGAGTAGTGGTGCGGAATTTACTGTCCAATATGAAAACTCATCGATTATTAGTTCCGAAATAAATGGTGATTATACAGTAATTTTAAATATTGGTGATAATTATATCGAACCAGAAAAACCAGTGATTGTTTTACAGGATGGTATAACTGATGTCACTAGCTTAGCGACGATTACTTATACTGTTATGCGTAATTCCGATGGTCAAGTTTATGATAATGTTTCTTATATCGATACTAGTATACCAGAAACTTATACTATTACTTATCATATAAAATATGGCGATTATACCAATACTTTAACCAAAATGGTCCAAATTGTCGAACAAGAAAACTCTACTTCTTAGTAGAGTTTTTATATTGGCAAATATCCTTTAATTGACATGTATCACAACTAGGATTACTAGCTTTACAATAATAACGACCAAATAAAACTAATTGATGATGTAAACGACATAAATCATAGTTTTTAAATTTTTTAGTCAATTTCATTTCCGTTTTTAAAACATCATCATCTTTATTAGCAAGACCCAATCTAATACTAACCCGATGAACATGCGTATCGACAGCAATACAAGGAGTATTATAAATATTACTTAAAACAACATTAGCCGTCTTTCTTCCTACACCCGGCAAACTTTCTAAAAATTCCCGGTCATTAGGAACAACATCCCCAACTAATTCTAATCGTTTAGCTATTGCAATTACATTATTAGCTTTTTTATTAAAAGTTCCAATCGGACGAATAATTTCAATTATATCTTCTAATTTAGCTTGTCTTAACTTAGCTAAAGAATCATATTTTTTAAATAAAACACTAGTTACCATATTAACACGTTTATCCGTTGTTTGCGCACTTAACATCGTTGCTAACAATAATTCATAATCTTTGGTATAATTTAATTCACATTTAGGATTAGGTATTAATTCATCTAAATAATCAACTATCTTGTTCATTTAACCAATCATAATCAAACAATTTTTTATTTTGTTTTTTATTTTGAAATTTTTTACGATCATTAATAATATCTTGTTCATTCTTAATACCTTTTTTGTTCCAATCAATTAATATTTTATCAATATACCTCAAATTGTTAACACCATTAAATACAGCTTCTTTTAAAGCTAATAATATCAATTCATCATGATAATTTTTTTGCCATTCACTAATAATTTCATAATCCATAGGCGATAGCGTTCTGCCAAATTCTTTTTCAAAAACATCAAAAATATTATTAGTTTTTTCTTTGATTTCATCATTAACGACAATAAAACCTAACTTTTTATATAATTCTTCTAAATTAATGATTTCTTCCCTTACTTTTTTATTGATTATATCGATTTTTAAAATGTTTTTTTCGGTTAACGATGTAATAATATTCATCACTTCATTTAAATCAAAATTTAAATCTTTAGCTATTTGTTTCGGATTAAAACTAATATCGGTATTAATCAAATAGATTAAAACAATTAATTCACTATCAGTAATATTCAATTTACGATAATTTTTAAGCAATATATTAGGAACATAAAAAGGTTCATTTTTAATTAAATCGATCACTTTACCTAACATATTATCACCTCATTCAAAATTTTGACATAACTTATCTAACTCTTCTAACATTTTATCTACTTCATCAAATGTTTTAGGGCGTGCTCCACTAGCATAAATATGACCGCCACCATTGTAATGACTAGCTATTTCATTAATTATCGGTCCTTTTGAACGAATCGAACATTTTATATAATTATTTCCTTTATCTTCACTACAAAAAGCTACGACTTTAATTTTATCGACATTGTTATAATTTTCAATTAAATTACCAGCTGTAGAAGAATCTACTTCATATTTTTTTAATATGTCATCACTTAATTTAATATAAGCTAGTCCATTATCGGTAATTTGCATGTTTAAAGAAATATAACCAGAAAAAATAATTTCTTTTAAAGATTTAGTATATAAATTATCATAAAGACTAGTAAAATTTAAATTAGTTTCTTTAATTAACCAAGCAGCTAATTCTAATGTTTTATAACTAGTATACTCATATAAAAAACGATTCGTATCCGCCACTACACCTAGATATAATTTACTGGCGATATCTTCATTTAACTTATAATGATTGATTTTAGCCAATTCAATAATCAATTGGCTAGCACTACTAGCTTTATCATCAATCAATTCAATATCAGCAAATTTTTCAATAAAAGGATGATGATCAATTTTAATAACTTTGTGAAATTTAGTATAATCAGCGCCATCGATTCTTTTCGCATCAGGTGTATCTGTTACAATTAATAAGGCCTTATGATAATCAATTTCCGGTAATTTATCGACATTTCCTAAATAACGAAAACGCGAAGCTGGAGCCCCAATGACATAAACTTGTTTTTTAGGAAAATTATATAAAATCAATTCTTTTAACCCAATTGAACTGCCTAAAGCATCAGGATCAGGCCCAATATGTCTAGCAATAACAATTGTATTATATTTTTTTATTTCTCTAGCTATTTTTTTATAACACATAAATTCACACTTTCTATTAGACTTATTATACTATATTTACATTAATTCGTCTATATTTTGAGACAAGAAAAAAGGCTTTTTAGCCTATTAATTTATATGTATCCCGAGCAATCATAACTTCTTCATCGGTAGGAATAATATAGACAGGAATACTAGAATCACTAGTTGTTATCAATTGTTCTTTACCGCGAACATTATTTTTTTCTTCATCTAACTTAATTCCTAAAATAGCTAATTTTTCGATTACTGCTTTCCGAATATCGATAGAATTTTCCCCAATTCCAGCTGTAAAAGCAATCGCATCAACACCATTTAATAAAACATAATATTTAGCAATATAATCCACTACTCTTCTAATAAACATATGTTGCGCGAGAACACATCTTTCATTTCCTTCTTTGATACCATTTTCAATATCTCTGGAATCACTACTAACACCACTAATTCCAAGTAAGCCACTTTGTTTATTAATAGCATTATCGATATCTTGATATGTCATATTAGTTTTTTTAATCATGTAAGGAATGATACTAGCATCAATATCCCCACAACGCGTTCCCATGATAATACCAGCATTAGGAGTAAAGCCCATTGATGTATCGACACATTTACCATCTTTAACAGCTGTGATACTACCACCATTACCTAAATGACAAACGATTACTTTGCAATCTTTTTTATTTAAAATCTCACTTAATCGATTAGCGACATAATTATGACTTGTACCATGCGCACCATATTTTCTTACTTGGTAATCAGTATACCAACTATATGGTAAAGCATAAAGATATGTCTCTTTTTCCATCGTTTGATGGAAAGAGGTATCGAAAACAGCTACCGCTTTTGCATTAGGAACGATTTCTCTAAAAGCGTTAATGCCAATAACCGCTGCAGGATTATGAAGTGGCGCTAAAGCGGATAATTCTGAAATAATATCCACCACTTCATCATCAACTAAAACTGATTTATCGAACCGATCAGCTCCTTGCACAATTCGATGACCGATACCTTTGATTTCATCTAAAGAATTAATTATTTTATTATTTAATAATTCTTCAACTAAAATTTTTACTGCTTCTTTATGCGTTGGCAAATCGATATTTTTGGTTTGTTTTTCCCCATTTATTTTAATTGTATATAAACTATTATTAATACCTATTCTTTCAAAAACTCCTGATATTAATACTTTTTCTTCTGGCATTTCATACATTTGAAATTTTAAAGATGAACTACCAGCATTTACTGATAATATTTTCATTTTTCCTCCTTATATATCATATTCAAATACTTCACAGTTTCTAATTGTTATTTCACTTAAGATACCATCACTTGGTATTCCTTTAAAATAATAGTATAAAACTCGCATTATCCCACTATGCGTAACGATAACGACATTTTTATCGTGATATTTATCTTTTATATCTTCGATTAATTTAGCGACTCGATTATATAAATCTTGAACACTTTCCGCTTGTTTATATTGAATATTTTTATTATAATTCCAATATTCATCAAAATTGATTGATTTTTTTGGTTTACCAGTAAATTCACCATGATCTCTACCTAACAAGCTATCAGAATACATAATCGGAATTTTACCATCGCTAATTATTTCTGATGTTTGTTTACATCTATCTAAAGGTGAACTGATAATCAAATCAATTTTTTTATCTTTAAAATAGTCTCTCACTTTTTTGGCTTGTTGAATCCCTTCATTAGTTAGTGAACTATTTAATCTTCCCACTAAACAATCATTAGCATTTTCTAATGTTTCACCATGTCTAACTACATATAATTTCATTGATTACTCCAATCTACCACATCACAAAATGGATTATCCGAATTATAGCCATCTTGATTACCTAAAAATAAATCTAACAAGAAAGCTAAAATAAGAGGAACTAAGAATAATAAAACTGCCGCTATTATTCGCGTTAAAAAGCGTTTAAATGCTGTTTTCATCTCTTTATCAGCATCACCATGGACAATAACTTTAATAAAATCTAACATTCCTAATCCTAAAGCTAATAACGGTCCTGCTATTTTGACAATATCTAAAATGTCAGTCAATATCTTAACTAAGTCATCTGATAGAATAGCACAATCGCTACTTAAATCATTAATAATATTTTGGCTAACTAATTCTTCATAAAAGCTATTAAAGCTAATACATTCATCCATTCGTTCATCGATATTATTATATTGATGATTGCCATAAATTTCATATACACTATTACAATAACTACGAATCTCTTTTAATCCAGTTTGCGTTAAATATTCAGCATTTATAACACAATCATTTCCACTGCATAAATTATTATTTGCCACTATATCATTTAAAGTTACATCATTTCCATCAACTATTAAAGGAATATTTAAAGCACTTGCTGATAATGCATTTAATGGCGGTTTTAATTGACCTAATAATGCTACATATTCATCACTACTAGTAATTCTATCTAAATTTTCATTACCAGAATCAGCATATCCTCCACTTTCAATCGATAATTCATAAGTTCTTGTCGTTGAATCGACAACATTTAAATAAACCGTTTTCTTTCTAAGAGTCGATAAATCATTAGAATCGGTGTAACTAAAAATTTCATCAACTTGTTCAGGATATATAACAACTGTTATATCATGATTATCAACTTCAATTACTTTAACCGCCCCACTAGATGTTACTTCAACATCACCAGCATTAGTAGTACTATTAGATAAAGACATCATCTCTTTTCCTTTGTCGGTAACATAAAACCTTACTTTAAGGTAGTCATCGCCAAATTCATCTGTATAAGTCGTTCCATATTCTGCTAAAATTTTTGGTTCATCTTCACCACTATCAAATTCATAATTAGATAAATAGACATTAGCATTATTAATTCCATCACCAATTTGTAAACTATAGGACATATAGGATGCATCAGCAATTCCTGCTAGATTAGGACATTTACCATATTCATCAATATAATTACGAAATTGTTCTTCGTCAAAAGATTTTTGCCATAATGTTCCTGAAAAAAGAGGATAAAAATTTCTTGTATCTTCTTCAATATTACTACCATCATAATTAGACCATTGCCAAGAAAAATTATTTGCATCAAAAGTGATTCTAATTTTTATATCTGCCCCTTCTAAAGTTCCATCAACATTACTATAAATATTTGAATTATACTCACAATAACTTGCTTCGATATTATTTAGATTAAAAAATGCCAAGAAGAATAAAAACATTAAGGAAAAAGATATTTTTTTGAACATATTTAATTTTCCTTTCTACAAATAAACACTTATATTTAAAAATAATTTTTTTACCTTTAGTAATCACTATCTAATGTTTAATCAAAAATAACTACACATAATTTTATTGATTACTCTAAATCTACTACATCACAAAATGGATTATCCGAATTATAGCCATCTTGATTGCCTAAAAATAAATCTAATAAGAAAGCTAAAATAAGAGGAACTAAGAATAATAAAACTGCCGCTATTATTCGCGTTAAAAAGCGTTTAAAGGCTGTTTTCATCTCTTTATCAGCATCACCATTAGCAATAACTTTAATAAAATCTAACATTCCTAATCCTAAAGCTAATAATGGTCCCGCTATTTTAACAATATCTAAAATATCTGTCAATATCTTAACAAAATCATCTGATAGAATAGCACAATCAACTGTATAATCGGCAAAAATATTATTTTGAACACCTTGCTCATAAAAAGTATTAAAAGCAATACATTCTTCCATTCTATCTTCGACTGATGAATAAGAATCTGAATCAAAATACTTAATAAAATTAGGATAAATATCTTCACTACAATAATATAAAACATCTTTTAATCCTTGTTCGATTAAATAATCTTCATTACCATTACAAGAACCATTAGCACAAATATTAGTACAATTCAAATCTGATAATGTCCTGCCATTACTATCAATAGCAGGTAATCGACTAATATTAGCTCCCTTACTATTTAAATATGATTTTATGCGACACATTAAAGTTTCGTATTTTTCACCATTAATTACACTAAGTGATGCCGTTACATCTTCAGCAGTTTGAACATTAGGATTGTATGTTATTTTTTCAGCACCATCAAAATTAGTTTCGGAAATTGTACAATCTTGACCATTTCGTTTATCCAAACAATCGGTGTATAAAACTGGTAAATTTTCACAACTTTCTTGAATCTTATTACCCGTTATATCAACAGTAATATTTAAACTTTTATCATCAAAAGCAACACCATATGTTCCATCACTATATCCCGTTAGACCAAGAACATTATTTCCATAACTATTTTTATAAGAACATGTTTTCCCAACTGTAGCCGTATTCTCTTCATCACAAGTTATATAACTAGCATATACTTGCAAATCATGTTGTGTAACGCTTCCATCTGTCGGTTCTTGAAAAGACACAGAAGCAATGTCAAGAGTTGTTGACACATAAATATGACTTGGACAAATATAAGCATTATTTTCCGTAATAAAATTATTATAGTCGGTATTATTTATAGAAGCTTGTAGACCACTAATATCAGCATCAAACTGACCATTTTTATACTCAATAACAATACTACCAGAACTACCATAAACACAATGTAGCTCTTGGATTTTACAGTTTTCTTCTGTTTCAACTATCCCGTTAACTTTATCAGTTTCCAATTCTAAAACAAATTCATTATTACCAGTTGAGGGAAGCGTATCGCTCGCATAAACATGATCGCCTGCAAAGTCGACAATAAACCCAGGATTATAATCATAGAGTAAATATTGAGGACAAGTTTTATTTTGGGGATCCCAATCATCAACATACCACCAATCGCCAACTTTTTTATTGCCATAATCTTCCATAAGTTCAGCGGAAGCCTCATATTCTAATTCATCTACCGGCGTATATCTATCAGCATAAGTTGCAATACTTAATTCCATTCTAATGCCATTATCTGATGAATAATAGCACCGATCAATCAACTGATATTGTTCAACTGCCGTTACTTGAGAAATATTTATTAAAAACAAACCGATGATGAAAAATAAAATTTTTTTCATTTTAATCACCTTTATTTTTCATATGCGGAAATAAAATTACTTCCCGAATATTTTCTTGATTAGTAAGCATCATAACTAAACGATCGATGCCCATTCCCATACCACCAGCTGGTGGCATACCATATTCTAAGGCTTCAATATAGTCGATATCCATATCGTTAGCTTCTTCATTTCCTAAAGCTTTTTCTTTT
>CALVVP010000108.1 GCA_944363895.1 uncultured Bacilli bacterium
TGCAGAATTAATGATGACTATCGATCGATGTCGAAATAATATAAAATATCAAGCAATATTAGAACAAGATGTTATCGATATTGCCGATATTTATTACCTTAATCAAAATAGTACTAGTAGCTGGTGTCATGGTATAGATTATGAAAGTGTTTATTTACATCAATATCTAAATTTATATAATGACCAAAATATTAAAGAAACATTTGTTAAAGTGTTAAATAATGAAATTAATATAACATCAGCTTTTATTGAAATGGTGGAAAGTTATGAATAAGCTTAATTTAATCTTAAATTTTATCATTGTGATTGGTTTATTTATTATCGATGGTTTGACTGGTAGTATTTTAGGACTATTTTCGGTTACTTTATTTTTATTATTTCCTAAAATTAGGGGAATCGTGTTAGATAAAGATATTAATTCTAACTTAATGTATGAAATATTAGAATTTTTCCTTAATTTATATTTGTTAGTAATAATCATTCGTGCTTTATTCGACCATTCATTAAATTTCAATGATTTTCAAGTCTTTACTTACTCTTATATGATTATTCGTTTATTATTAATTAATTTAATATTATTATTATTAAATTTATTATTGGTTAAAAGTAATAATAAAAAAAAGAAAATAGATATCGATAATCTTAATTTTAGTTATATCGTTCTTTTTACTGCCATTTTTGGAATGTATTTTTCATTTACTAAATATTCTAATCTTAGTGAGATTGTTAAAATGATTCTCTGTGGTTTGAGTATCTATTTTTCTTTTAAATTAATCGATGATTTAAAACATAATCAAAGTGGTTTATATATTTCTTTAATGATAGCTATTTTAGGAATCTTATTGAGTAATGAATTATTGGTATTAGCATTCATCAGAATTTTTGCAGTAACTTATAAACGCGATAAAATAGTTTTTAAAAATGCTAATTTTGTCGAATCAAAAAAATAATATTAGATAAATTTTCTAATATTTTTTATTAGGTGATTATATATGGGACTAACAGATAACGAAGTCATTGAATCCAGAAAAAAATTCGGATCTAATGTCATAAATTCTAGTAAAAAAAATAGTTTTTTAAAACAATATATCGCCACTTTAGGTGATCCGATTATTCGCATTTTATTAATCGCATTGGGAATAAAAACCGTTTTTTTAATTAAAAGTTTTGACTGGTATGAAACAGTCGGTATCGTCATTGCCATCTTTTTAGCTTCCTTTATTTCCACAGTTAGTGAATATGGTAGTGAGAAAGCTTTTGAAAAATTACAAGAGGAATCATCGAAAATCAAATGTCGCGTCAAAAGAAACAACAAAATTGAAGAAATTGATATCGAAGATGTTGTTGTTGGTGATATTGTTCTATTAGAATCAGGAGATAGAATTCCTGCTGATGGGGAAATTATCGAAGGGGAGATTAGTGTCGATGAATCTAGTTTAACGGGTGAAACTAAAGAAGTATATAAAAATATTGATGAAAAAATAGTTTTTCGCGGAACAATTGTCTATTCTAAACAAGCAACTATGATTGTAACTAAAGTCGGCGATAATACCTTTTATGGGGCTATATCTAAAGAATTGCAACAAGAACAACCGGAAAGTCCGCTTAAATTAAGATTAAGAAAATTAGCAAATATCATTAGTAAAATTGGTTATATCGGAGCTTTTTTAGTTTTTGTTTCATATTTATTTTCAGTTATTTTTATTAAAAATAATTTTGATTTAAATTTAATTAAAGCCACATTAACTAATTTACCACTATTAACTGGCCATATTTTATATGCTTTAACTTTATGTGTAACGGTGATTGTCGTCGCTGTTCCGGAAGGATTACCCATGATGATTACTCTTGTGTTATCTTCCAATGTTAAAAGAATGCTTAAAAATAATGTTTTAGTTCGAAAATTAACGGGAATAGAAACAGCGGGAAGTATCAATATTTTATTTAGTGATAAAACAGGAACCATTACTAAAGGTAATTTAGAAGTGACTTACTTTTTAGATAGCGATTTAAAAAAATATGATAACTTTGATAAAATAGGTCATAATTTAAAAGAAATAGCTTTAATTTCTTTAGTTTATAACAATGCTAGTAGTTATGATAAAGATAAAATAATTGGCGGAAATATTACCGACCGTGCTATTTTAAAATTTACTAATATAAAAGATAAAAATCAATATCCGATTATTGATACCGTTCCTTTTGATAGTAAAAATAAATATTCGGCGACAACAATCAAATATAAAAATGAACATATTTATTTAATAAAAGGTGCTCCAGAAGTTATTTTAAAACAATGTGAATTTTATTTTGATAGTGATGGTAATAAAAAATTTTTAAGAAAAAAATTAATTATTGAAGATAATTTAAAAAAACTAACTAAAGAAGGTAATCGGATTATCGCTTTTGCATCTTCTAAAGAACAGGCTAAAAATTTAACTTTAGTTGGGTTTGTCTTAATCAAAGACGAAATTAGAAAAGAAGCTTTTGAAGGCATTGATTTAGTTAAAAAAGCTTCGATTCAAACGGTAATGGTAACAGGTGATAATAAATTGACCGCTTTAGCTATTGCTAAGGAAGTGGGTTTATATCAAGACGGTAATTTAATTTTAACAAGTGATGAAATGAAAAATATGTCTGACGAGAAATTAAAAGAAGTATTACCTAAATTAAGAGTGGTAGCCCGGGCTATTCCCCAAGATAAAAGTCGTTTAGTTAGAATTAGTCAGGAATTAGATTTAGTGGTCGGTATGACCGGCGATGGCGTTAATGATGCACCGGCTTTAAAAAGAGCGGATGTCGGTTTTGCTTTTGGTTCGGGTACGGAAGTAGCTAAAGAAGCCAGTGAAATTGTCATTTTAGATAATAATTTTTTATCGATTGCTAAAGCGATTTTGTTTGGCAGAACGATTTTTAAAAGTATCCGCAAATTCATTATTTTTCAACTAACAGTCAATATATGTGCAGTCAGTTTATCGATAATTGGTCCTTTTATTGGTGTCGATACGCCAGTTACAGTTATTCAAATGCTGTGGATAAATATGGTTATGGATACCTTAGCGGCCTTGGCATTTTCCTTTGAAGCACCTTTAAAAGAATATATGTGCGAATTACCGAAAAGAAGAGATGAACCAATTATTAATCAATATATGAAAGATGAAATCCTTTTTACAGGTATTTATTCAACTTTAATTTGTATTTTATTTTTAAAACTACCGATTTTTCATCAACTATTTAGAAGTGGGGAACAATATATTTTAACAGCTTTCTTTGGTTTATTTATCTTTATTAGTATTTTTAACAGTTTTAATGCAAGAACGCATCGTCTTAATTTATTATCGCATTTAAGTGGTAATAAAGCATTTATCTTTATTATTAGTTTTATTTTTATCGTGCAAGTGTTATTAATTTATTTTGGAGGGGAATTATTTCGCACATCCGGTCTGACATTTTTTGAATTTCAAATTATGTTTTTATTAAGTTTTACCGTTGTTCCCGTCGATTTTTTAAGAAAGATATATTTAAGGAAAAAAGGAATTATTGGTGGTGTTTAAAAAACAGAAATTAAATTTTCTGTTTTTAAATATGTTTAATTAGAGTAAAAGTGTTGTTTCATCGATAAATTTATAATCATAATATTTTAATAATCTGACTAGTTTAAACAATGCCTCATCTTTCGCTTTAGCTTCTAACATAATATCTAAATCGATATCCAAATATTTTATTTTATCTAAAAATTTAATAAAATCTTCAACATTAATATAATCATGATGTGAGCGGATTTCTTTTTTTGTTTGGTTTTTGGGTGATGAAAAATGAATTTTAGGAATACTATGCCAGGTGTTAAAGATATCTTTTAAATAATTGTCGATTCTAATGCCATCATTATTGCAAAGATGATGATGATAATCTAAAACAAAAGGAATATTTAGTTTCTGACATAAATTGAGACAATCCACAATATTAAATATTTTATCATCATTCTCCACAGCAATACAATTTTGAATATAATGCGGTAATTTATAAAAGTTGTTGATAAATCTTTTAATGCTATTTTCTTTGCCGAAGACATTACTACCAATGTGTAAAATAATGATTTTATTTTTAATGTTTAATGCTTCTAATATTTTATAATGATATTCTAAAATTTGGAAGGTATTTGCTAATACTTCTTTTTTAGTACTGTTTAAAACACAAAATTGATCAGGATGGAGATCGACTCGCATTTTACTATTATTTATTTTCTCGCCAATTTTTTGATATTGTTTTTGATATTTTAAAATATAGTCAAAAACCACATCACTTTTAGTAGCTAGCGGAATTAATTTGGAAGTCAAACGATAAAAATGAATATTATTTTTAATATTGTAATCGATAATTTTTTCTAAATTGTTTAAGTTTTCCACAATAATTTCATCGATTTTGTTAAAATTATTATCTTTTTTAAAATTAGTATAAGTGATTGTTTTTGAACAAGTTAAATCTAAAGTTTTAGCAATAGATACATATCCTAATCTAATTTTCATAATCTCACCAATTATATTATGGTTTTTTAAAAATTAAATATGTAAATTTTAAGAATTAGATTAAAATATGATATAATTTTATTAGAAAGAAGGTTGTTTTTTTGAAGAAATATATTTGTCCGATTTGTGGTTATGTTTATGATGAAGCCAAAGAAGGCGTTAAATTTGATGATTTACCCGATGATTGGAAATGTCCTTTATGTGGCGCTCCTAAAAATTTATTTAAAGCCGAAGCCATTGAAGTAGTTGTTACCGATGATACCGAAGAAGAACTAAGAGAAATGAGTTTTGGTGAAATCAGTGCTTTATGCAGCAGTTTAGCTCGTGGTTGTGAAAAACAATATTTAGACGAAGAAGCTAAAATCTTTACTAAATTGTCTAATTACTATAAAAATAAAGCTAAAATTAAAGAATCAGCTAATTTTGATGAACTAATTGCTAAAATTAATAAAGATTTGGAAACTAATTACCAAAAAGCTAGAAGTGTTGCTACGGAAAAAGAAGACCGTGGCGCATTAAGAGTTATTACTTGGGGGGAAAAGGTAACGATGATTTTAAAATCTTTATTGGAACAATATAAAAATGATTCGGATTTTATAAAAAATACGAAAGTATATGTTTGTGATATCTGTGGTTTTATCTATGTTGGTGATGAAAAACCAGAAATTTGTCCAGTTTGTAAAGTTCCTAGTTTTAAACTATTAGAAGTTGAAAGAGGTGTTTAAATTGAGTAAAATAAGAGCAGTTCGTAATTTAAGAATTTGTAGTAAGGATTGTTTATGTCTTTATGTTTGTCCAACTGGCGCTACTGATACGGAAACTGGTCAAATTGACTTTGCTAAATGTATTGGTTGTGGTGCTTGTAGTAAAGCCTGTCCATCTGGTGCAATTTCTATGGTTCCTTATCAATATCCTAAACAACAAGTTAAAGATGAGTTAGTTATTGAAAAACTAAATAAATTAATTCAAAATAAAGTTAGTCAGGAACAAATAGCTGATTATATTTATAATAATAGTGATAATGAAATTGAAAAACAGTTATTTAAAGCCATTGCTAGAGCTAATCGTTTAATGGCTGAAGATTTATATCGCGAAGCTGGTTTTATGTTACCACAAAGTCAAAATGCAAAAGAATTTTTAGAAAACTTATTAACTATTGATAACACTAATAAAGATGATATTGAAAAATTATTAAAATTAATTGATTTTAATGAATAATGTTAACATAATCTTAAATTGATTATGTTTTTTTTGACAATTTTTAAATTTTAACGCCAATAAAATGTATTTTTTTATGAAAAAATCTTTTCAAATTTTAATAAAAATGGTATTATTAAGATAATGGGAGGGTAATATGGTAACAAAAAAAGTTGTCGTAAAAAAAGAAACTGGTCTCCATGCAAGACCAGGAAGCGAAGTTGTTAATTTAGCAATGCAGTTTCAAGCAGATATAAATCTTAAAAAAGGTGATCAAGTAATTAATGCTAAGGAAGTTTTAGAAATCTTATCAGCAGATATTAACTTTAATGATGAAATAATAATCGAAGCAAATGGTATTGATGAAGAAGAAGCGGTTCAAGCTTTAGAAACATATATAGGAAGTTAACATGGAACTATTAGGAATTAAAGTTGGTAATGGTTTAGGATTAGGTAAATGTTTATTTGTCGATACTAAATTACCTAATATTAATCAAGAAATTGCTACTAATTTAAATGAAGAGATAACTAAAGTAAATGAAGCAATTGTTAAAGCTATTAAAGACTATGAGGAAATCATTGCTTCTTTAACTGATGAAGATTTAAAATCATTGACCGAATTTAATAAAAATGTTTTAATTTCACCAAGTATTAAAAAGGATATCGAAAATATTATTAATGATAAAAAATGCTTTGGTGACTTAGCTATCGATATTTATTTCAATAATAAAATCAAACAATTAGAAAATTTAGATAATAATTATTTAAAAGAAAGAGCTAAAGATGTTAAAGATATAAGACATAAAGTATTATCTAAATATTATAATATTGTTGAATTTAATCCCGATAATTTAAATGAAGATGTAATTTTAGTATCGCACGAAATGACTGCCAATGTTTTACTTACCGATAATTTAAAATACATAAAAGGAGTTGTTTCTGAATTAGGGGGAAAAACCAGTCATATTGGTATTTTAACGACATCTTTAGGAATTCCTTCGGTGTTTGGCATCGATATTAAAAATTTAAAAGCTAATGAATTAATTTTTATCGATGGGAATAAAGGTATCGTTGAAACTGATTTAAATGAAAATAGATTAATCCAAATTAAGGAAAAAATAGCTAGTGAATTAGAATTAGAAAAAGAATTAGAAGATATTAAAGAAGCTAGAACACTCGATAACTATTTATTTGAAGTGAGCGCTAATACCGGTGATTTAACTGAATTAGAGCGAATCAGTGATATTCCTTTAGATGGAATAGGACTTTTTAGAACAGAGTTTTTATATTTAAATAAAACAACCCCACCAAATGAAGATTATCTATTTGAAGTTTATAAAAGTTTTGCTAGTAAATTAAATGGCAAACAAATGATTATTAGAACTCTCGATATTGGTGGCGATAAGAAATGTCCTTATATTGACATTGGTGAGGAAACTAATCCATTTTTAGGATACCGTGCCATTAGATATTGTTTGGACCATCAAGAATTTTTTAAAACATCTTTAAAAGCGATTTTAAGAGCTAGCGCTTTTGGCAATATTGCGATTATGTATCCGATGATTTCATCGATTGAAGAAATTAGACAAGCTAACTTAATTTTAGAAGAAGCTAAACAGGAATTAGAAAATAATAAGATTAATTTCAATAAAAATATTAAAGTTGGGGTGATGGTGGAGATACCAGCAATTGCCGCTATGGCTGATATGGTTATCGAGGAAGTTGATTTCTTTAGTATCGGAACCAATGATTTAGTGCAGTATTCAACTGCTGTCGATCGGGGTAATCCTAAAATCAGTAAATTATACGAGTGGTTTAATCCGGGAGTAATTAGATTAATTAAAAATACCATCGATGCCACTAAAAAATATGAACATAAATTTGTCGGAATGTGTGGCGAAATGGCCGCAGACCCTTTGGGAATAATATTATTAGTCGGATTAGGTTTAGATGAATTTAGTGTCAATATTAATACAGTTAAAAAAGTCAAAAAATACATTTCACTATTAAATAAAAAAGAAACGGAAGAATTTGTTAAATCGTTATTAAATTTAAAAACCGTTAAAGAAATAGAAGGCAGATTAAGTAAATTTGCCGAAGAAAAATATGGAAAATTTTATTAGGAGGAATTATGGAAAAAAATAATATATTATTAACCAGAATCGACAATCGTTTGATTCATGGACAAGTTGTCTGCAACTGGGCGGGAACAGTTGGCGCTAATTTGATTGTTGTTGTCGATGATGAAACAGCTAATAGCAGTACCGAAAAAAGTATTATGCAGTTAGCAGCTTCATCATTAGGCTTTGACTCAAGATTCTTCACTGTTCAACACACTATCGATGTTATTGCTAAAGCTAGCGATGAACAAAAGATATTGTTAGTATGTAAAACGCCGGCAGTTTTAAGAAAATTAATCGAAGGAGGTGTGGAGATTAAAACGGTAAATATCGGAAATATGCATTTTTCAGAAGGAAAGAAAAAAATTTCTGATAAGGTTTACGTTGATGACAAAGATTTAGAAGATTTGAATTTCATTAAAAGTAAGGTTGATGAAATTTATATTCAGGATACACCTGATTTTAAAAAAGAGGAATTTTAGGAGGAAATTATGGAAGTTACTTTAATTATGGGTATTATTATTACCTTGATTGCAATGGTTGTAGCTTTAGATAGTTCTTTAGAAGGATTTTTTATCTTTCGTCCTATCATTGTCTGCCCATTAATTGGTCTAGCAGTTGGTGATTTAGAAACAGGATTACTTGCTGCTGGTATTGTTGAACTTGCTTTTGCTGGTATTACAGCTGTTGGTGGAGTTGTGCCACCTGATGCTGTTATGACAAGTATTATGACGGTTGTTTTAGCTAAAACAACTGGTCAACCTGTTGCTGCTGCTTTTGCTTTAGCAGTACCATTTGGTTTATTAGCACAATTTATAGGAAACATTAAATCAACATTGCTTTCTTTATTTAATAAAAAAGCTGATTGTTATGCGAAAGAATGTAATTTAAATGGTATTATGCGATTATGTATCTTTGGTATGACTTTAACAGTCGTTATCTATGGTATTTTAACATTCTTATCTGTTTATGTCGCTCAAGATGCTTTAGTAGAATTAGTTAATATGATGCCAGAATGGTTAACTCATGGCTTCTCAGTAGCTGGTGGCTTATTACCGGCAATTGGTTTTGCTATGTTATTAAGAGTAACATTAAAAGCAAAATATGTTCCATATTTATTAGCTGGTTTCTTATTCGCAACTTTTATTCCAATCGACAACATTTTACCAGTTGCGATTATGGGATTAGCTTTTGCATTATTAGAATATTATCGGGTCAATAATACTAAAGGAGGTGAAACTAATGAAGGCATCTAATAAAGAAAAAAAATATAAAAAAGTTAGTAAAAAGGATATTACCGCTTTAGGCTATCGTTCTTTACTTAATCAAGCAATCTTTAACTATGAAAGAATGCAAAATATTGGTTTCACTGCCACTTTAACGCCTTGTCTTAAAAAAATTTATAAAAATGACAAGAAAAAATTAGCAGAAGTTACGGAAGATAATTTAGAGTTTATCAATACACACAATGTTTTAGTTCCTTTTTTGGAAGGCTTGATGGTTTCTTTATATGAAGGTGACGAAGATCCCGAAACAGTTAAAAAAATAAAAATTTCTTTATTTGGACCTTTAGCTGGTATTGGTGATGCGATTTTCTGGTTTACGGTTATGCCGATTATGTCAGGTATCTGTGCTTCGTTAGCTAGTGAAGGTAATGTTTTAGGACCTATTTTATATTTCTTAGTATTCTTAGCGGTATTTTTCTTAAGATTCCCACTTGCTCATATGGGATACAATGCTGGTGTTAGTGCGTTAGATAAAATTCAAGCTAATACGGAAAAAGTAGGTAATGCAGCATCTATTTTAGGGGTAACTATTTTAGGTGGTTTAATTGCTAGTTATGTATCTATTACTTTATTACCACAAATTGAAATTAGTGATGGTACATTCATTAGTTTACAAACTGATTTAGTTGATAAGATTATTCCTAATTTATTACCATTTGCCTTTACATTCTTAATTTACTTCTTACTTAAGAAGAAAGTTAATCCAACTGTATTAATTCTATCTACTTTAGTTGTTTCTGTCTTATTAGCGTTCCTTGGAATTTTATAATGAACTATTTAGTAATAACTGGTCACGGTAATTATGCCAGTGGCGTTAAAAGTGCATTAGAATTAATCATTGGACCGAAAGATAATGTTTTAGCTTTTGACTTTTTAAAAGAAGAAAGCGAAGAACAATTTAGTTTAAAATTCAAAGATTTAGATAAAAATAACAATTACTTATTTGCTTGTGATTTAATGGGCGGAACCCCTTATAAAGTTGTTTCACGCCTTGATTTAAATAAAGAAATTTTGATTGGAACAAATTTAGGTGGTCTACTGGATACGATTTTAAAAATCGATAAATTATCTTTAACTGAGTTAGCTGATAATTTAAAAC
This sequence comes from uncultured Bacilli bacterium, assembly GCA_944363895.1. GTDB lineage: Bacteria > Bacillota_I > Bacilli_A > RF39 > UBA660 > Faecisoma. The sequence continues at coordinate 10,229 of CALVVP010000108.1, forward strand.
AAACAAGTTTAAAAAGTGTTGTTAATATTAAAGATTTGAAAATTGTCGAAAAGGAAGTTACCAATGGCATTTAAAAACTATATTTTTGATATCGATGGAACTTTGTTAAATACTTATTTAGTGGCTTATCAAGCTAAAGAAAAAGTTTTAAAAGAGTATCATCTTCCTTTTAATAAAGAAATGATCGATTTAGGATTTTCTTCAACTTCTGAAAAATCTTTAGAATTGTTAGGAGTTGATTTAACTACTCCTTTAGGTCAAGAAATATTAAAAAAAGAAAGTATTTATTATAATGAGTTTGCTAAAGATATTGAAGTGTTTGATAATGCTTTAGAGGTTATAAAATATTTAAAAGATAATCAGAAAAATTTAGCAATTGTCACTTCAAGAACGAAAGATGAAGTTTTAACGGAACCAAAACTTAATGATTTATTACCATATTTTGATTATATAATTACCGTTAGTGATGTTAAAAAACCAAAACCGGATAAGGAAAGTTTGGAAGTATTATTTAAAATGTCTAACTGGAAAAAAGATGAATCGATTTTTATTGGTGATAGTAATAATGATTATAAATGTGCTAAAAGTTTTGGGATAAAATTTGGTCTTGCTGGTTGGGG
>CALVVP010000109.1 GCA_944363895.1 uncultured Bacilli bacterium
TTTGAATGCCTTTACTTCACAGTAAAGATTTTCTACTTCGCTGAAAACTTAGTTTTCTCCATAGACCAGCTTCGGATGGTCGCCACCCTATTTTTTATTGCATTCAAAACTAGTTGAATTGCAGTTCATTCATATATTTTTTTAATCCTTCACTCATAATATTAATACTTGCATTTATATCTCGGTCATTTTCACTTTGACATTTTGGGCATTCCCACTTTCTAATACTTAGATTCTTTATTTCTTTGTTTTTATATCCACAATGACTACATATTTGACTACTTGGATAATTGGTATCGATTTGGTAAAATTTCTTATTCTTCCATTTACTTTTATAGGATATACACCTCATTAGTTCTTGCCAACTGGCATCATAAATTTGTTTAGAAAGATGAGAATTTTTAACCATTTGATTTATTTTTAATTTCTCAGCCACAATAATGTCATTTTCTTCCGTGATTTCTTTACTTATTTGATGAATGAGATATTTTCTGGCATTTCTTAATTTTTGGTATACGCGTTGAAGTTTTAATTTGATTTTTTCACGATTTTTACTTCCTTTTTGGCTTCTTGCCAACCATTTTTGTAATCCTTTGATTTTCTTTTCATATTTTGTTATATATTTTTGATTATTATATACTTGACCATCTGATGTTATTACTAGATTTTTAATTCCTAAATCAATTCCGATTATTGTTTTAGGAGTTACTATTGGTGGGGTAATATATTCTTCAACACAAATACTAACATAATATTTATTTACTTCTTTATAAACGGTAGCATTGAGGATTTTTCCATTTATTTGTTTTAAGTTCCGATATCCTTTAATGGCTATTTCTTTTAATTTGGGCAATTTGATTATTTTTTTATTTAAATCTAATTCAATACTGTTATAGATTTTACCTTTATAATTACTTGTTAGGTTATTCGTACGATAACTTTGACGACTTCTTATTTTACTTTTAAATTTGGGTAAGCCTTTCTTTTCTTTAAAACATTTTTGATAAGCATTATCTAAATTGAAAATACTGGTGCGAAGTAAACAACCATCAACTTCTTTTAACCATAGATATTTATTTATTAATTCGGGTAATTTTTTAATGTAATTATAAGCATTAATTTTTTCTTCTTTACTGATATTTAAAAAATAATTATAAATAAACCTTGAACAACCAATACTTTTTTCAATTAAGTTTGCTTGTTCTTTCGTTGGATATAATCTAAACACATATCCTTTTAATATTTTTTCCATACAATCACCACCAGTAGGTCAATTATATCATACGAATATATGTTTGTAAATAGTTTTTTATGATTTTTTTTTGATTTTCTACATAAAAAATGATTGATACTAAAATTGGTATGCGTTTTCATGTCTTAAATACGATTTAAAGAAGTTATTGCTAAGATGTAATGAATAATATAAATTATAAAGATTTTAACGACAATATTATTTTTAAATTCTCAAATTATAAGATTAGAATATATCTATTGCAGCTGAAGTTAATTATTAACTTGTTGATAAGTTTTTGTTTTATCATTTTTTTTAAAGCACTTTCCTAGTATATAAAAAAACTGTTTTAAAACAGTTTAAACTCCGACACTTCTGGTTTCTGGTAATGTAGATGCACCATCGATAACAAACTCAGAGCCAGTAATATAGTTAGATAAATCACTGGCTAAAAAAGCAGCTAGATTACCTAATTCTTCGATTGTTCCCAGTCTTCCTAGAGGTATACCATCAGCAATTCCTTGAATAACACTTTTTGGGTCATTAGCATTACTATCTAAAGCAATTCCTTCGACCATTGGCGTCATAATATAGCCAGGCAAAATGGCATTGACGGTAATATTATTTTTTGCACCTTCCATCGCTAAACTTTTGGTAAAGCCAATTAAAGCGGCTTTAGTAGTGGCATAAGCTACCTCACCGGGATCAGCGACCTTAGGACCAGTAACACTAGATAAGTTAACAATTTTACCATAGTTATTTTTGACCATATATGGATAAACTGCTTTAGTGACATTCCAAGTTCCTTTAATATTGATATCGATATGAAAATCTCTTACTTCATCAGTCATCTCTTCAAATTTAACTAATTTAGCGACGCCCGCATTATTAACTAAAATATCGATTTTACCATATTTTTTATAAACAGTATCAACTATTTTATTAACTAATTCTTTATTGGTAATATCGACTTTATAGCCGACTACATTTGGTGAAATTTTAATTAGTTCTCCTAAGGTATTTTTTAATTTGTCTGAATAATCTAATATAACAACTGTTGCTTTAAGTTTTAAAAAAGTTTGAACAATTCCTAAGCCATTTCCCATCGCACCCCCAGTAACAATAGCTATTTTTCCATTCAAGTCCATCTTGATTCCTCCATTCTATAATTATTATACCATGTTTCCGATAATTTAAAAGTAAAATTTATGATTAAAAAGTGTCAAAATGATTAAAATACTGTTATAATGAATAAAAAAATGTTATAATAATTAAAGGTGGAATATATGAATCAATTAATTATTGTCTTAGCAAAAATAGTAAAAAAAATATTAAATTATTTAGGTAGAGGAACAGCTTTTCCAGGAAAATTAGCTTTAAAATTAAATAAAAATATTTTAAATTTTTTTGAGATGCCCAAAACAACTATTTTTGTGACGGGAACAACTGGTAAAACTAGTGTTGTCGGAACGATTTATGAAGTGTATAAACATAGTGGCTATAAAGTAGTCAGTAATATTAAAGGTTCTAATTTAATCGATGGTGTTACGACAGCGGTTATCGATGCTAGTAAAATAAATGGTAAAACGAAAGTGGATGTTTTAATTATCGAAGTTGATGAACGGTATGTGAAAGAAGTGTTTAAATATATCACGCCTAAATATTTTATTATCAATAATTTATCGCGCGATCAATTAGCACGCAATGGCCATTTTGAACTTGTTTTTGATGAAATAAATAAAAGTATTAAAGAGAAAACACATTTGATTTTAAATGCTGATGATCCTTTAGTTACTAAATTTAGTTTGGGTAAAAAAAATAAAATAACTTATTATGGTTTAAAAGAAAATAAATATTCGATGAAAAAAAGTAAGATGGCAACTTTAGATTTAGCTTATTGTCCTAAGTGTCATAAAAAATTAATTTTTGATTATTTTAATTATGGTAATTTAGGATTTTATCACTGTCCAAATAACGATTATAATCGTCCGGATTGTCAATTTGAAGCGACTTTATTAAAAAATAAATTTCAAGTTGAAGATGTAACTATTCAATTAAATAATGATGCTTTATATAATGTTTATAATATGTTGGCTTGTTATGCTGTATGTCGGATTGATAAGGTTAAAAAAGAAGATATTGTCTCTTCCTTAAACCAATTATCTTTAAAAGTAAAAAGATTAAATGAATTTAAGATTAAAGATAATAAAGGCGTAATTTTATTAAGTAAGAATGAAACTCCTTTATCATATAATCAATCTTTAGAATATATTAAAAGTAAAAAAGGCAATAAAACGGTGGCAATTGGTTTTACAAGAATCAGTGGTCGTTATGATTTAAAAGATATATCTTGGATTTATGATATTAATTTTGAATTACTTAATGATTCATCTATTGCACAAATTATTTTAATCGGTCCGTTTGCTTATGATTTAGCTGTTAGATTAAAACAAGCAGGTATTAATTCTAAAAAATTTTTATATCGTTTAGATTATAATAATTCTTTAGATTTCTGTTTAAATCATACCAAAGGTGATTTATATTGTGTTTTATATTTTGATTTAAATTATTTGTATTTAGACCAATTAAAAGAAAGAGGTTTACTATGAAAATAGCTTATTTATATTACGATTTTCTTAATTTATATGGGGAATCAGGTAACATTAAAATTATCAGTAATATTTTAAAATATAATAAAATTAAACATGAAATCTTATATTTATCTTTAGATGATGAATTGGATTTCAATAGTTATGATTTAGTCTATATTGGTAGTGGAACTGAAGAAAATCAATTAATTGCTTTAAATCATTTAATGAATTATCGAGACGATATAAAAAAATATATTGAAGATAATAAATTTATGTTAATAACTGGTAATAGTGTCGATTTGTTTGGCCAAAAAATAATGGCTGATGGAACATATGATGGTTTAGGTATTTTTGATTATAATATTACTAGAGGAAAAAGAAAAATGGCAGAAGTTTATCTCGAGGGTAAGATAGTTAAAAATAAAATCTTAGGATTTATCAATAACAATAGCTATATTGATAAAATAATTTATCCATTGTTTGAAAATGAAGGGATTAAATATCATAATTTTTATGCTACTTATATTTTAGGTCCTATTTTAGTTCGTAATCCGGAGTTTACTAAATATTTTTTAAATCGTTTGACTAATAAGAAATTAAAATATGATTTAAAATTAGAAACTAAAGCTTATCATGAATTTGTTAAAAATTTTAAGGAGGAAGTTTGTGAATAATGTTGTCGAAGCGATTATCGAAATACCTTTAAAGACCAAAAATAAATTTGAAATTGATAAAAAAACTAAGCGGATTAAATTAGATCGCGTTTTATATTCAGCGATGAGTTATCCGGCGGAATATGGATATATTGAAAATACTTTAGCTAAGGATGGTGATCCTTTGGATATTTTAGTTATTTCTAGTGAACCAACTTTTCCTGGATGTGTGGTTCCGGCGCGAATTATCGGTTATCTGTCAGTAATCGATAATGGTCATGAAGATTATAAATTAATATCCGTTGTTGATGTCGATCCAAGATATAAGGAAGTTAAATGTTTAGCTGATTTATCTAATTTTACTTTAGAGGAAATTAAAAACTTTTTTCAAAATTATAAAACTTTACAAAATATCGAAGTTAAAGTTTATGATTACCACGATGAACAATCAGCTTTAAAATTAATCGCGGAATGTCAAAAACGCTATTTAGAAAATGTTAAGTGAGGTGAAATTAGTGAAGAAATCTTATATTGTAACAGTTATCTTAGTACTTATTTTATTATCTTTTGTCGGCTTTTATTTATATCGACAATCTAAACCAGAAGAAGTTAAATCTTATGAAACTAAATTAATTAACTATAGTAACGAAGTAAAAAATTTAATTAACAATAGTGAATATGCTTTTACTACCACTTTAATCGATAATGATTGGTTAGTTGCCAATTTAAAATCAGATATCACTTGTCAAGAGATTTATTATACCAATGATGAAAAAGTTTTATTACATAATTGTGAAATTCCTGGCGAGGAAGGCAAGTATTATTTTTATGATAAAACTTATTTAACGGAGACTGAAGAATATTTGAATATTTACAATGAGGTTAAGAATCAAAAATTGGAAATTGAAAAAGGTAATTTATTATCTGATTTAGCGACAATCGATTTAAGTCTTGGGATTGAACAAATTGATGCTTGTGCTAGTGAAGGGGTATGTCCAATTGGAACTGAATTTGCTATTCAAGTTAATAATACAACTAGTTATCGTTTTTATGTTTTAAGTGATGACGGGGAAAAAGTTGATTTAATTATGGACCATAATTTAGTTGAGCATGTTATTTGGGCACCTTCGGATAATGGTGATGGACCAGTTGATACTTTGGAACGATTACAACAAGCTACCGAAAATTGGATTAATATTCCCGCTCGTAATTATCGCGTTGTCGATGATAATGTCGGTAAAGTTTATGATGATATTCATATTAAAACAAGAGCTACTATCCCTTCTTATACTAAATTAGTTAATATCGATCCGATTTTTCCTGATTGGTTATATGAAAATGCGACTAATGGTTATTGGTTGAGTAGTGCTAGTAAATCGATGTCTTTTTATGCTTGGATTGTTAAAGCTGATGG
>CALVVP010000110.1 GCA_944363895.1 uncultured Bacilli bacterium
AGAAATGGAGCGTGATGCTGTTAAGTGTGGATATTTTCCAATTTTTAGAAGAAACCCACTATCTAAATTTAGTTTAGATTGTAATCCTGACTTTAGTTTGTATGATGACTTTTTAAATAAACAAACGCGATATACCGTTTTAAATAAAATAAATGATGAAGCCGATGAATTATTAAAATTAAATAAAGAAAATGCGATAAAAACTTATGAATATTATAAAAAAATAAGTGAAGAAGAGTAATTGACAATTAAATTAATTTATAGTAAAATGTATATAGATGAGAAATCATCATATAATAAAAAAGAGATACATTTAATATCCTTATGTTAGATGTTTTACTCTAAATTTTTTGCTTTAAAGAAAACACCGTTTCAGAAGTTGATTCGGTGTTTTCATTTAAGATTAGTCCTTTTTAAGGACTACGATTGTATATAATACAATAGTTATAAAAATAACTATTAATTCCATTGGAATTAATCCTTTCTATAGCTTTTTTAACCATAGAAATCACCTCCTTAAGCAATAAAATCAAAAAACTAAAAGATAATATTGCTGACGGAGTAAAACACCTAACTACTAAATATACCTCTATAATTAATTATAAATTAATTCAAAACATAAGTCAACAACAAATTAACAATATTTATTTTATTATTGACAATAAAATTAATTTATAGTAAAATGTATATAGATGAGGAAATCTCATATAATAAAAAAGAGATACATTTAATATCCTATTGTTAGATGTTTTACTCTAAATATTTTTTACTTTAAAGAAAACACCGTTTCAAAAGATGATTCGGTGTTTTCGTTTAAGACTAGTCCTTTTTAAGGACTACGATTGTATATAATACAATAGTTATAAAAATAACTACTAATTCCAATGGAATTAATCCTTTCTATAGTTTTTTTAACCATAGAAATCACCTCTTTAAGCAATAAAATCAAAAAACTAAAAGATAATACTGCTAACGGAGTAAAACACCTAACTATTAAATATACCTCTATAGTTAATTATAAATTAATTTAAAACATAAGTCAACAATAAATTAACTTATTTTAATAAAATATAACAACATTACAAAATTGTCATTAAAAATAGTAACTTTTTTTGATATAATTAATTTGGCGTGGTACAATAATTAAAGAAGGTTGATACTATGGAAAGATTTAATCCTAATTTAAATGAAGGTTTATCTAGTAAACAAGTTAAATTAAGAATTGAACAAGGACTAACTAATAAAGAAACTACAGTTCCGACTAAAACAATTCCAAGAATAATTAGGGATAATGTTTTTACTTTGTTTAATTTACTTAATTTTCTTTTAGCATTAGCTATTTTTGCTGTTGGTTCATATAAGAATCTATTATTTATGGGAATTGTTCTTTGTAATACTTTAATTAGTACAATTCAAGAAATAAGATCAAAATTAGTTATCGATAAATTATCCGTTATTACATCAACTAAAGCTAAAGTAATTAGAAATAATAAAATAGTAACTATCAACAATGAAGATATTGTTTTAGATGACATTATTTTATTTAAAGCGGGTAATCAAATTGTCACGGATGCGATTATTATGGAAGGTGAGGTATCAGTTAATGAAGCTTTTATTACTGGTGAAACGGAACTAATAACCTATAAAAAAGGCGACATGCTTAAATCTGGTAGTTTTGTGGTTGTTGGTAATTGTAAAGCTAAAGTTGAACATGTGTCTTTAGATAATTATACCAATGTGATTAGTAAAGATGCTAAATATGTTAAACCAATTAATTCAATTTTAATGAATTCCTTAAACAAAATAATTAAAATAATTTCTATTTTAATCGTTCCTTTAGGAGTTTTATTATTTTTAAATCAATATAATTTAGATAAAAACTTAGAATTAGCTGTAATAAATACCGTTGCTGCTTTAATCGGAATGATACCTGAAGGATTAGTTTTATTAACAAGTACGGTTTTAGCCGTTTCGGTTATTCGTTTAGCTAGATTAAATGTTTTAGTTCAAGAATTATATTGTATTGAAATGTTAGCAAGAGTCGATACAATATGTTTAGATAAAACGGGAACTATTACCGATGGAAAAATGGAAGTAATTGATGTTATTCCTTTAAATAAAAAATATAATCTTGAAGAAATAATGGGGAATATCGTCAATAATTTAGAAGTTGATAATGCGACTAGTGAAGCAATTAGTAATTATTTTAAAAAATATGACAATTACGAAGTTATAAAAAAGATACCTTTCTCACCAATTTATAAATATAGTGGTGTTGAGTTTAAAGAAGGAAAATTTGTTTTTGGTGCGCCGGAATTTTTAACTAAAAAAGAAATAAAAGAAGTTAAAGAAAATCAAGATAATCGAACTTTACTTATTTGCTTTAATGATGAACCAATCGGGGTTATTGTTTTGAAAGATACAATTAGAAAAAATGCTAAAAAAACATTAGATTATTTAACTAAACAAGGCGTTGATATTAAAATAATATCTGGTGATAATGTGAAAACAGTTAGTAAAATTGCTCGTGATGCGGGCTTAACTGATATTAGAAGTATCGATGTCTCATCTTTAAATAATTTAGAATTGGAAAGTGCTATATTAGAAAATAATATTTTTGCTAGAGTTACACCCCTTCAAAAAAAGCAAATGGTCGAAATATTACAAAAAAACAAACATTTTGTGGCAATGACTGGTGATGGCGTTAATGATGTATTAGCTTTAAAACAAGCTGATTGTAGTATCACCATTAAAAATGCCACTGATGCTGCTCGTAATGTTAGTCAACTAGTTTTATTAGATGATGATTTTGATTCAATTCCTAGTATTGTCCGTGAGGGGAGAAGAACTATCAACAATATCGAAAGAAGTGCCACTTTATTTTTAGCTAAAACTGGTTATGCTTTTTTACTTGCTGTTATCTTTATGTTTGTAAATTTTAATTATCCTTTTCAACCGATTCAATTAACTTTAACTAATTTTTTTACCATCGGTGTTCCATCATTTATTTTAGCTTTGGAGCCAAACAACAATCGTATTAAAGGCAATTTTTTAATTAATGTTATTAGTAGGTCTTTACCAACTTCATTAACAATTGTCTTAAATATTGTTATAATTGCGATATTAGGTAACTTTTTTAAACTAAATGATGTACAAATATCAACATTATGTGTTATAATGACAGGGTTCACTGGTTTCTTATTATTATTTAAAATATGTTTTCCTTTAAATAGATTAAGATTAGGATTAATTATTATTTTGATTTTAGGTTTTATTGGAACATTAATTGGCTTTAGAGAATTTTTTGCCTTAACAGTATTAAACTTAAAAATGTTTATCTTTATTTTAGTTTTAGTTTTTATGTCGTTATTTTTGTTTAGTCTAATGAGTATTTTAGTCGATAAATTAATCAAAAGATATCCTAAATTTTTTAACTAGGGAGGTTTTATGAATTTAGTAATTACACTTTTATTTGGTATGACTGTTTTTATTGGCACTTTAATTATTTTAATTACCAAAGATAATAAAAAAATAGCTGAATTATCGATAAGTATTGCTTTTAGCGTGTTATTTTTATTGATATTTTTAGAAGTTGTACCCCATACTTTAGAACATTTAGATTATTTTTTAATGATATTTTATGGTTTAATCGGTTTTGGGTTATTAAAACTATTAGACTTATTTATTCCTGAACATGAACATTCACATAAAAAAGATCATGTCTTTCACATTGGAATTATGGCTAGTATTGCTTTAGTCATTCATAATCTTATCGAAGGAATGGTTTTATATTCTACTTTACAACAAAATTTAAACTTAGGAATATTATTAGGAATTGGCATAGGTTTACATAATATTCCGATGGGAATGGTTATTTCTAGTTCTTTAGAAATGGCAAATTATAATAAAATAAAAATAACTTTAACTAGTTTTGGTGTTTCTTTAGCCACATTTATGGGAGCTTTAATCATTAGCTTAGTAGGGGGAGTTAGTGATTATATTATTGGTGTCATGTTTGCCCTAACTTTGGGCATGCTTATTTATATCGTTTTCTTTGAATTATATCGTCATTTGAAACATCAAAATAAAAAAAATAATATAACAGGTTTTATTATAGGAGCAATTATTATATGCATAAGTTTAATCTTTCACAATCATTAAAAAATAATTATATTGTTTATGCTTTTATTATATCTAGTTTGATTAATAGTATCTTATTACTTTTTATGACAACGGGATTAGGTAATATTCGTTTTATCTTTAGCGACTTAGTTATATTATTACTTATTTGTAGTTTTTCCTTTCTAGTTAAAAAAAGAAATCTTTATTTTTTAATCTTTTCAATCATATTATCTTTAATTTGTTGTATTAATTCGGTTTATTACAATAATTATAACGATTTTGCTTCAGTTTATTTATTTGAAACAATGTTTCAAGCCTTTAAATTACCTAGTGAAGCTGTAACAAGCGTTTTTCAAATTAATGATTTTATCTTTATTTGGCAAATTTTATTAATGATTATTTTATATCGTAAATTAAAATATGAAAAAAATACTATGAATTTTAAAAGGAGTATTTCCCTAACATTTGCTTTATTTGTTATAATTTTGTTATCTTGTAATTCTAACGATATATATCGCTTAACTCATGATTGGAACAAATCTTATGTCGTCCGTAATTTTGGAATATATAGTTATCAAGTAAATGATATTTTTACGGTTTTAAAAAAATTCGTTTGTCCAAATTGTGGTAAAGAAGAAGCGATAACAATCATTGATGAATATTTCCGTAATAAAGAAATAAAAGAAAATGAATATACCAATATTTTTAAAGATAAAAATATTTTATTTATTCATGCGGAAAGTGTTCAAAATATGTTTCTAAATAGTGAAATAAATAATCAAGTTATAACACCTAATTTAAATAAATTAGCTAAAGAAGGTTTATATTTTAGTAATTATTATTCACAAGAAAGTGTCGGAACAAGTAGTGATACCGAGTTTACGATTACTAATTCAATTTTGCCAGTTGGCACAGGAACCGTGTTTGTTAATTATGATCATAATAATTATCAATCGATGATTAAATCATTTAAACAAATAGGTTATTATACATTTAGTATGCATGGCAATATTTGTGAATATTGGAATCGAAATCAAATGTATCAAGTAATTGGTTATGATCGTTTTTATTGCTATAATGACTATGATTTAACTGATCAGATTGGTATAGGTTTATCTGATAAGTCTTTCTTTAGTCAATCAGCTGATATAATTAATGATATTCATGCATCTTACGATAAATTTTATGGTACTTTAATTATGTTAACTAATCATACTCCGTTTTATAACGATGGTAAAGTCGAATTTGATGTTGGTAATATGGAAGGTACTAAAATGGGCAATTATCTAAAATTATTACATTATGCGGATGAAGCCATTGGTGAATTTATAACTAAATTAGATAATCTTGGTATTTTAGAAGATACCGTAATTGTTATTTATGGTGACCACGATGCGAAATTCACAATTAAACAATATGAAGAATATTTAGGTAAAGATATTGATTTTTATGAATATGAGCAGTTAACTAAAGTTCCTTTAATTATTTGGACCAAAGACCAACAAGTTCAAGGTGAAATTACAAAAATAATGGGTGCTTATGATGTAATGCCAACTTTAGCTAATATGTTTGGTTTTGAATATAAATATGCTTTAGGTCACGATATCTTTAGTATTGATGAAAACATTGTCGTTTTTCCTAATGGTAATTGGGTTACCGATAAAGTATATTATAATAATCAGTTGAGTGATTATAAAGAATATAGTGAAGTAAGCGATGAATATTTAAAAGAAAATGAAGAGAAAGCTAAGAAAATAGTAGAGATTTCTAATTATTTAATTAGGTATAATTTATTTAAGGAGTGATGATTATGCATTTTGAATTGTTTAAAGTTTTCTTTATCATTGTTGCAGTTATAGTTGGAGTTATTTTTATTCTTACTATATTAATGGTTGCTAGTCCTAAAATACGTGCTAAATTTATGGGTAGGCAAGTTAAAGCTACTAAATATATGATTGACGAAGTCGAAGATGATTTGACGGATATTGCTACTAAAAGAGCTAATATTAATAAAGAAGGAGTAGAAATTACAGCTAAAGCAATTAAAGATGGTTTAAAAGATAAGGTATATTGTAAATATTGTGGCAAAAAAATCGATAAAGACTCAAAATTTTGTAAAATATGTGGTAAAGAACAATAATTAGCATATTATATAATAAATTATAGTAAAAGTATTGCTTAAGTTAAAATATTTTGCTATAATTTACTTACACGGGTCTATAGCCAAGTTGGTAAGGCATGGGACTGCAACTCCCCGAGCGTCGGTTCAAGTCCGGCTAGGCCCTCCATTAGAAAATTTGTTCAAATTTTTTTAATAAGGTTTGAGTTTATAATATATTTTACTAATTTATAGATTAAATTGTATATAGTAAAAGTCGGACAGAACATTGACAATGTCCGACTTTTACTATATAATGATATTGGTGGTGAAATATGTTGTATAGATATAATGAATTATTAAACGAAAATAAATATAATACTGATAAAAAAATTAAAAACGCATTAAACGAAAAAAAATTATTTAAGTTAGATTGTGGTTTTTATTCTGAAAAAAATGATTACTCTGAATTGGAATTCATTTCTAAAAAATACAAAAATGCAGTATTTAATTCTGATAGTGCATTTTTCTATCATGGTTTAACAGATAACATTCCTAAAAAGTATTATTTGTCAACTAAAAAGAAGGCAAGAAAAATTAGAAATGATAAAGTTATTCAAACATTTATGGAAGACAAATATTTTGCTATTGGTATAACTGAAATATATTATAACAATGTTAAAATTAAAATTTATGATAAAGAGAGAATGCTAATAGAATTGGTTAGAAATAAAAATAATATAGCTTATGATATGTACAAAGAGATTATTAATAATTATAGATTGATAGTTGATAGTTTAAATTTATTAAAATTACAAAATTATCTTAATGATTTTAAAAATAAAGATAAATACTTAAAAATTATACAGGAGGAAGTTCTTTAGTGTTTAACATAAAAGATTTAGTAAATAAATATATAGATGAAGGGTACGAAGAAATTTATGCTAATGCAAAAGTTGCTCAAGATATTATACTAACATATTTATTTGAATCTAAATATAAAAATAATGTTACTATTAAAGGTGGTATAGTAATGTATAATTTATCTAATAATACAAGGCGAGCAACGATAGATATTGATTTAGATTTAATAAGAATATATTTGGCAGATAATAATTTATATAATATTTTTACATCTCATAAGTTAGATGGAATTGATATCATTGTAGATAAAAAAGGCATTACTGATTTAAAACATCAAGATTATAAAGGTAAAAGAATTCCGATAATAATACGAGATAACTATAATAATGAATTAAATACTAAAGTTGATGTTGGCATTCATACTGAATTTGATATAAAGCAAGATGAAATTTATTTTGATACTTGTATTGATGATAAAAAATTACTATTAATGGTTAATTCAAAAGAACAAATTTTTGTGGAAAAAATTATTCCAATTATTAAGTTTGGATTGTTATCAACACGATACAAGGATTTTTATGATTTATATTGGTTAATAAAAAATGGTAATATGAATAAAAATGAGGTTAATAAGATTTTAAACAGTAAAATATTTGAATATGGTATTAATGGTATAAATTCATTGGAAAAACTTATAAATCATATAGAGTTAGTTTTATCTAATAAAAATTATCTTAAAATAATGGATAATAGGAAAAATAACTGGTTAGATATTGGTGTAAAAGAATTAAAAGAAACTATCGTTAATTACTTAAATACAATAGTAACAGTTTCTATAATCAAATAATAGTATAAAATAGAAAAAATATATGTTTTTTATAATAGGAAAGTCTACTTTTGTTAAATTGAAGATATATAATTGATTGAACTATATGAAAGAAAATATTTTAGAAACTATCGTTATATGATAAAATAGTTTTATAAAATTATTAATTTTTATTATTAAAATTTAAAAGATTAGTAATATGAAAGTTTAATTTCAATATAAAAATAGGTGAGAATATGGATTTATATGAATATGAAAATAAATTATATAACAAAGGAATAAATTATATCGGTGGTGTTGATGAAGTAGGTAGAGGTCCTTTAATTGGACCAGTTGTTGCTAGCTGTGTCGTATTACCGAAAGATTTTGTTTTAGAAGGATTAACTGATTCTAAAAAATTATCTGAAAAAAAAAGAGATAAATTTTATGACTACATTATTGAACACGCTTTAGCTTATGGAATAGGTATAGTATCACCTGAAGAAATCGATGAAATAAATATTTATGAAGCTAGTCGTAAAGCTATGCTAATAGCCGTAGCTCAAGTAAGAGAACAAATTAATTTAGAGCACGTTTTAATCGATGCGATGCCAATTAATATCGATATTCCAACAACTAGTATTATCAAAGGGGATGCTAAAAGCATATCTATCGCAGCAGCGAGTGTAATTGCTAAAGTAACTAGAGATAAAATGATGTATGAATTAGATAAAAAATATCCAATGTATGGTTTTGCTTCCCATAAAGGATACCCCACTAAAAAACATATTGAGGCAATTCATCAATATGGTTTAATCGATGGATACCGTAAAACTTACGGTCCAGTTAAGGAGGTAATTGATGAAACCATTAATCATATCGCATAAAGCTGATCCTGATGGGGTAACCGTAATTATTTTAGCTAAGTTAGTTTTTCAAGATTTTGATTATATTTTAGCTGATATTGAAGAAGTCGATACTTATGTTATTAATAATTTAGATAAATATGATTTTATTTATATCACTGATTTAAATATTAGTGAAGAGTTAGCTAATAAAATCGAACAAAATTATAATAACAAAGTAAAAGTCATCGATCATCATTTAAGCAATATCAATATGAATAAATATAGTTTTATCGATGTTGTTGATATGAGTGATGAGAAAAAAGAAAGTGGTACAAGTCTTTATTATAAGTATTTATTAAAAAATTATAATAATGAATTATTAAATAAAGATGTAACTAAAACATTAGTTGAACATGTTAGAACCATGGATACTTATGATTTTAGTCAAACTAGTAAAGATGAAGCAAGTAAAATCGAGGTATTATTTAAAATATATGGCAAAGATAAATTTATTGATAAATTTTATAATGTAATTGTTACTAGTAATGAATTATATTCTAAAGAAGATTTAAATTTAATTAAGTTAGAAAATGAACGCATAAAAAGATATATTGAAGAAAAAACATTTATCGAAATATCTTTAGATAACAAAAGAGTAGGAGTAGTTTTTGCTGAAAGAAATATTAGTGAATTAGGAAATTATTTGATTAATAAATATGATTATTTGGATTATATAGTTTTAATTAATGTCGATAAATCGATTAGTTTTCGTGGCAAAGATAAAGTCGATTTAAGTATAATTGCTAAAAAATACAATGGTGGTGGTCACTTTAATGCTGCTGGTAGTCCATTACCTAAAAATTTAAAAGAAATTATTATTCAAGAGATATTTAAAGAAGCAATTATTATGGAGGAAAAAAATGATAGTCAAAACAGTTAAAGTAGGTTTTTTAGAAACAAATTGTTATATTATTAGTATTGCTAATGAATGCTTGATAATTGACCCAGGAGCTGATTACGACAAAATAATTCAGGAAATAGGTTCTTTAAAACCAATTGGTATAATCATTACGCATTATCATTTTGATCATGTAGGTGCTTTAGAAAAGATAGAAAATAAATATAATATTCCTGTTTATGATATCAATAATTTAGAAGAAAAAGAATATACGATTGGTAAATTTAAATTTAATGTTATTTATACTAAAGGTCATCATAATACTTGCATCACCATTTATTTTAAAGATGAGAAAAAAATGTTTGTCGGTGATTTTATCTTTAAAGATGGTATTGGGCGAACTGATTTAGCAGGTGCTGATGAAGAAGAAATGATTAAATCTTTAAACAAAATAAAAAAATATCCTGATGATATAACAATTTATCCAGGACATGGTGATACAACTAATTTAGGATATGAAAATAAATATATTTGCTAAAACCTAGCTGATTAAATAGCTAGGTTTAATTAAATTGATTATTATTATGTTTATTATTTTTTACATAATTATTCATGTAAGCGTCTTTTTTCTTTTATACGGTGTTTTAATATCAGTAACACCTAATATGTAGTCAATATTAGTATCATAGAATAATGCTAATTTAATCAAAATCTTAGTTGGGATATCATTTGTATCTGTTTCATATTGTGAATATCCTGTTTGGGAGATGTTAATAATTTTAGCTAACTGTGTTTTGTTTGCGTTAAGTCAACATCTTCCCGTAAATCTTTTAGTCTTTGATATTTCATTAGTACACCTCCTATGTTATTGTATAATCATGTTTATCAATTCCTTGGTTTTTAACTTGTTTCAAGTTAATTAATTAAAAAAACTAACAAATACTTGGTATACTACATAAAACTTTTATCTATATTAGCACTTCAAACAACTTGCAAGTTAGCAAGCTGTTTAAAACTATAATAATGTTGTATGAATTTAATCCTTAATAAAAAATAAATTGCTTTTCCTCGCTATTTTAATATATAATAATTAAAGGTGGATTTTATGTTGGCAATCGATGACTATATTTCTGTTAAAGATATAAAAAAATATAATCTCAATTATGATGAAGTTAAAAGGCATAATGAAAAATATGTCAAACAATCTTTAATTAAATACAAAGATTATTTTGATAATATGTATAAAGGAATCGACGATAATATTTTATTGGATGAAGAACAAAGAATAGCTATTCTAACAGATGAAGACTATAATTTAATCGTCGCAGGAGCGGGTAGTGGGAAAACAACCACCATGGCTGCTAAAGTTAAATTTTTAGTTGACATAAAAAAAATTGATCCTAAGGATATTATTTTAATTTCTTATACTAATAAAGCAGTATCCGAATTAAAACAACGAATCAACAAAGATTTTAAAATACCTGTTTTAGTGTGTACTTTTCATAAATTTGGTGTGGAAATATTAAAAACTAAAACTGATGAACATTTAAAAGTCTTAACTAATTCTTATAATTTAGTCAAAGATTATTTCGATAAAGTTTTAGGTAATGACAATAAAAAATTAAAAGAATTTTTAAAATTTTTCGTTTTTTATTTTGACATTCCTTTATTCGCTTTAAAATTTAATAGTTTAAATGACTATTTTAATTATAAAAAAAGAAATGATTATTTAACTTTAAAATCAAGATTGAATGATTATAATAAACAAGTTATCGATGAAAGAACTAATAAACGCTATACCATTTTAGGGGAGTTTTTAAAATCTAACGAAGAAGTCATGATTGCTAATTTTTTATATTTAAATGGTATTGATTATGAATATGAAAAACCTTATCCTAAATTAGATAAAAGTAAAACTTATTTACCAGATTTTACTATTTATCAAGGAGAAAGAATATTATATTTAGAACATTTTGGATTAAATAAAAATGGTTATAATAAGTTATTTGGTTATGTTGGCAGTTTAAAATATAAATACCAAATTAATAATAAAAGAAAGATTCATCAACTAAATAATACTACCTTAATTGAAACTTATTCTGGACCTGATTTACTAGATAATTTAAAAGAACAATTGCTTAAACATCATGTTATTTTAAAACCGAAAAACCCTAAAGAAATATATTCTAAATTAGTTGATACATCGAAAGATATTTATTATACAAGGTTTATTATTTTTTGTCTTAATTTTATTCAAGGATTTAAAGTGAAAGGATATAATAAAACCGATTTTGGTAAACTAAAAGCTATTTATCAGGATGAAAGAACTAGTATGTTTTTAAATTTTATTGAAGATGTTTATGATTATTATCAAGAACAATTAAAAATTAATCATTATATTGACTTTGAGGATATGATTAATGAAGCCTACGAAAAATTAGATGATGTTAAACTAAGTTATAAATATATTATTATCGATGAATATCAAGATATCTCTCAACAAAGATTTAATTTAGCTAAAAAAATCAGTGAAGTTAGTGACGCTAAAATAATTGCCGTTGGCGATGATTTTCAAAGTATCTTTGCTTTTGCGGGAAGTGATATATCTTTGTTTACCGAATTTAGTAAATTAATGGGTTATGCTAGTCTTTTAAAAATAACACATACCTACCGTAATAGTCAGCAATTAATTAACGTCGCTGGCAATTTTGTCATGAGTAATCAAAAGCAAATTAAAAAACAATTACTTTCGCCTAAAAGATTAGAAAGTCCAATTATGATTGTTGCTTATGATGATTCTAATAACAAAACTAAAAATAAAATAACTATGTTAAATAAGTGTTTAGCGGATATTCAAAAAAATTTTGGAAAAAATCAAAAAATATTATTAATTGGCCGTTATAATTTTGAAAAATATTATTTGATTAACAGTGATGATTTTTATGAAATATCACCTGATAAAATCAAATCTAATAAATTTCCTGATTTTAATATTGATTTTTTATCCGCACATTCTTCTAAAGGATTAGGATATGATCAAGTCATTATTTTAAATGGTGATGATGGAACTTATGGTTTTCCTTCACAAATCAAAGATGACCCAATTATGCAAATAATTAATGTTTTAGATAATTCCTATTTGTTTGCGGAAGAGCGAAGATTATTTTATGTGGCCTTAACTAGAACTAAAAATAAAGTCTATATTTTAACGCCGGTTAACAATCCTTCTAGTTTCATTTTAGAAATAATTAAATATGATCATGTTAAACTTTATAATAAAACAGGGATAAGACTATCTAAAAAACCGCACTTGTGTCCCAAATGTGGTTATCCTTTAGTTAGAAAATATAATAGTTTCAAAATTAATAATTTATATATTTGTAGTAATGATAAAGAACTATGTGATTTTAAAACGAATAATTTAAAGTATAAAAAAAATATCACTAAATGTCCTAAATGTGATGGCAGTTTGATTGTCAAACATAATAAAACTAAAAATTATGATTTTATTGGTTGTACTAACTATGATAAAGGTTGTAATTATACCGAAAATATTTAATACCACATTTTCCCATTTTTTTATCAAAATATCCCCACAATTTTATAATATACTTTAATTGTTGGAGGTGATAGATGAAGAAAAAATAAGAAATTAGAAAAGAAAGAAGGTGGTATATGAATAAAAGTATGTTATACTAAAAATAGGTGATGAAAGTGTATAAGATTTGTTTAGTCGAAGATGAGGAATCTTTAAATAATTTGATGAAATCCTATATTGAAAAAGAAGGCTATGAAGTAGTTCAATTTTTCAAAGGGACACCTGCCTTAGAGTATATTGGCAAAGAAAAAATAGATTTATGGATTCTTGACATTATGTTGGGAGATACAGTCAGCGGTTATGACTTAATCAAGAAGATTCGGGAATTCGATAAGAATGTTCCAGTCATTTTTACTTCAGCACGAGATCAAGACTTGGACAAAATTTTGGGTCTTGAACTAGGAAGTGATGATTATGTTACTAAACCATATTCTCCTAAAGAATTAGTTTTAAGAATAAACAACATATTAAAAAGAGTCTATACTAATTCAAATAAAATAAAATATGAAAATTATGAAGTAGATATTGATAAAAGAATAGTAATGCACGATGGTAAAGAAATTAATTTAACTACCTTAGAATTTGATTTACTATATATGTTTTTAAAAAATATTGGTAAATCTTATAGCCGCGATGATATTTTAAATATTATTTGGGGTGAAAACTATTTTGGTAGTGATCGTGTTGTCGACGATTTAGTTAGAAGATTAAGAAAGAAAATGCCTAAATTGCATATTAATACAATTTATGGTTTTGGTTATCGTCTAACATGATTAAAACAACTTTATATCGACAATTAGTTTCACTTGCTATTATCATCTGTGGCATTATATTTATAAGTTTGGGCCTACTCCTCCCAAAACTTTTACTCCCTATCTATGAAAAAAATATCTATCAATATCTCAAACAACCACTCGAATTAATCGAAAATGATCTTAATAAAACCGAATTAGAAGATGTAGCTTATATCTATGTTGTTAATGAGGAAATTATCGTTTCAGATAATCTTAAAAATATAATTGATATTGATGCTAAACAAATATTAGATAAAATAGATAATGAATATGGCAAATTTACTTATTTAGGTAAAACATATTATTATTATAATATTAAAACCCAATATATTTCTAAAACAGCGATTACCAATAATAATTATTTGATGGAAATAAGAACCGATGTTATGCAGACCTTGCTTCCTATTATCGTTGGTACCTTACTGATTGCTGTTGGAATTATTATGTTATGGGCTAATCAATTAGTGAAAAAAATATATCACTTAAAAGAAAAAGTCGATAATTTGGATAACGATGAATATGTCGATAAAAAACAATATACTTTTGATGACGAATTAACATCTTTATCTAATGCTATCGACGACATGAAGGCAACTTTGAAAAAACAAGATGAATACAAAAATCAAATGTATCAAAACATTTCTCATGATTTTAAAACTCCTCTTACTGTTATAAAATCGCATATAGAAGCCATCGAAGATGGCATTATGGACACCCAAACAGGTGGTGCCATAATCAAAGAACAATTAAATAAACTCGAAATAAAAGTACACTCCCTTTTATATTTAAATAAATTAGTATATCTTAAAGATTTAGAAAAAAATGATGAAAAAATTAATGTAAAACCGATTGTCGAAAGTAGCATTGAGAAATTTAAAATCCAGCGGCCGGATGTCGAATTTATTGTTGTATCTAGCGGCCGGATGATATTTAACGGGACACACGATATGTGGGAAGCTATTATCGATAATTTATTAAATAATTTTATAAGATACGCTACAAAAGAAATAAAAATAACAATTAAAAACAATAAAATAATTTTTTATAATGATGGTCCACATATTGATACGGATATTCTTAATAATATATTTACTCCCTATAAAAAAGGAATAAAAGGTCAATTTGGTTTGGGATTATCCATCGTAAAAAAAACCCTTAATCTATTAGGTTACGAAATAAGTGTAACTAACGAAAAAAAAGGTGTTAGTTTTATTATAAAATAAACCAGTTTAAAAATTGGTTTATTTTTCTTTATTTTTTTTAAAAAACATTGTATAATAATATTATAATTAGGAGGGAATAAAGTGTTAGGAAATATAATTGGGATTGTTGAAAATGAAATATTATTAAAATTAGCTATTGATGTTAATAAATTTGAAAACTTAATTAATATTCATGTCATTATGGAAGATGGTGATCGCAAATTAGTTGGTGAAATAATCGACATTAAAGATGGTATCGCACATATTAATTTACTAGGAGAAATAGTTAACGATAAATTTGTTTTTGGTGTAATTGTTAAACCGTCTTTTAGTTCGGTAGTTAAATTGATTTCTAAAGAAAAAATTCCAATGATTATTGGTATTGAAAATTATCGTGAAAATACGGATATTTATATTGGCAATAGTCCAGTTTATCCTGGCGTTAAAGTAGGGGCTAATATTAATCAATTTTTTAGTAATCATTTTGCCATATTAGGCTCAACTGGTTCAGGGAAATCTTGTGGCGTAGCTCGTATTATTCAAAACATTTTTGAACGCCAAAAATATATTCCATATCGGGCTAGTTTGTTTATTTTTGATGCTTATGGCGAATATCATAATGCTTTTAAAAACATTGGTGGTAATAGAGGGGAAATATCATTTAAATCATTTACTACTAATTTGCACTTTAGCGAAACAGAAATTTTAAGAATACCTGCTTGGTTATTGAGTGTTGACGATTTAGCGCTTTTGCTTAATGCGGAAAAGCCTTCACAATTACCAATCATTGAAAAAGCTTTAAAATTAGTTAATATATTTGCTCGTAATAGTGAAAATGTCATCAAGCATAAAAATGATATCATTGCTAGAGCTATTTTAGACATATTATCTAGTGGTAATCCACCAGCGCAAATTCGTGATCAAATTTTTTCTGTTTTATCTTATTACAATACGCCGGAACTAAATTTAGAAACACCGATTTTTCAACCTGGCTATACAAGACCATTAAAACAATGTCTATTGATTGATGCAACTGGAAAAATTAGAGAAATGGAATTGTTAACTAATTTTATGCAAAAGTATATTCAAGTTGATTTGAATTTAGATTTACCGGAAGAAGATGTTATGTATACTTTAGCTGATTTAGAAAAGGCTTTAGATTTTGCTTTAATCAGTGAAGGCTCTTTAAATAGTGAAAAAGTTTATGAAGATAGTAATGTTTTAAAAGTAAGATTACATTCTTTAGTTAATACTGATGCTAAAAAATATTTTGAATATGAAAAATATGTTACTAGAGAACAATATGTTAAGGAATTATTAACCGCACCTAATGGTCGTAAAGCGCAAATAATTAACTTTAATATAAATTATATCGATGACCGTTTAGCTAAGAGTATTACTAAAATATATTCTAAATTATTATTTGATTATGCTAAGGATATTAATAAACGGGCAAGTATGCCATTCCATATTATTTTAGAAGAAGCTCATCGTTATGTTCAAAATGATAATGATATTAATCTATTAGGATATAATATCTTTGACCGCATCACTAAAGAAGGACGAAAATATGGGGTAATGTTAGGATTAATCAGTCAAAGACCTAGTGAATTATCAGAAACGACATTATCACAATGTAATAACTTTTTAATATTTAAAATGTTACATCCTTTGGATGTGGAATATATTAGAGAAATGATTCCTAATATTACTAATGAAATAGTTAAAAGATTAAGAATTTTACAACCAGGTAACTGTATTGTTTTTGGAACAGCTTTTAAAGTTCCTGTTATTGTTAAGTTAGATATGCCTAATCCAGCTCCTTCTAGTAGTAGTTGTGATATTAGCAGTACTTGGTTTATAGAAAGAAAATCTCCAACCGATTTAGGTTAGAGATTTTTTTTAAATAATATATTGTTTTACTTTATTAGGTGATTGGTTAACTATTTTAGCAATCACTTCAACATCAAAGGACATATTAATCATATTGTTAATTACTTTGACAATTGTCTCTTCTTTGCCAATATTGATGCCTTGTTGATAATAGTAAAGTAATTCATTTATCTCATTTTCTGTTAAATGAGATTTCCTTTCAATAAAATTTTCCATAATATCCCTCCTTCAATATTGATTATACTTTAGTTAAAAATATTAATCAAATGCCTAATTTTAAAAATTAGATAATAAAAAATAAGCAATTTTCAAAATTGGACTAGACTAATTTTCAATTTTTCGTTAACCTAAAATTAAAAACGGCTCTAATTTTAAAAATTGATAAAATTTCAATTTTTTTCAACTTTTTTTCCTTGAATGATATCATTTTTAACCATATATTTATCGATTCCATTTAAAACATCAATTTTTTTAACTACCCAATTAGGAGCAATTAAATCTTCTGGTTTGGGATCGCCAGTTAAACGATGAATGACGATATTTTCATTTAAGTATTGTAATTGTTCACAGACAATTTCAATATATTTATCTTTTGTCAATAATTTAAAGGGATTATCTTTATAAATTTTTTCTAATTTAGTATTTTTCAAAATTTGTAACATATGAATTTTAATGCCTTGAATATCCAATTTATTTAAATATTTCACGGTTTCTAACATCATCTCTTTAGTTTCATAGGGTAGTCCATTGATAATATGAACGACGACATCGATATTTTTTAATCTTAATTTTTTGACCATTTCCGTAAAACATTTTAAATCATGACCGCGATTGATTAATTTAGCGGTTTTTTCATGAATGGTTTGAAGACCTAGTTCGATTGTCAAATAAGTTTTTTTATTTAAATCACTTAAGTATTCTAAACACTCATCAGTTATCGAATCAGGTCTAGTAGCGATAGCTAATCCGATGACATTATCGAGGTTTAAAATCGTTTCATATTTTTCTTTTAAAACAGCTACGGGCGCCAAAGTATTGGTTCTTGCTTGAAAATAACCAATATATTTTCCTTTTGGCCATTTTTTATTCATTATTGCTTTTACTTTATTGAATTGAGTAACTAAATCATCATTAACATCACCAGCATATTCACCACTACCAATTTCACTACAGTAAATACAACCACCAGTTTTTAAATGAGGACAAGAAAATCCGGCATTCAAACTCACTTTAATTATTTTATCTTTAAATCTATTTTTATAATAATAATCTAAAGTATAATATCTTTTATTACTATTTGAATATTTAAACTTCATAATCTCACCGATTTAATTATAACATTTTGTAAAAATATTGTGAAATTTTTCCAAAAAACTTTAATAATTGATTAAATTTTGCTATAATTAAGGCGGAGGTTATGAAAAATGAAAAAATATGATTTATTGAAAGTATTGGGAATTACATTTTTAATCATAGTATTAATTAGTTGGGTTGTTCCAGCCGGAATTTATTCTAATGGTTCATTTACTTCGTTGGAAATGACTATGCCAATTGGCTTATATGATATTGTTAGAATACCACTTTTAGTTTTTAATAATTTTATTGAATTTGGACTTTTGTTTTTAGCTATTGGTGGCTTTTATGGCGTTTTAAATAAAACTGGAGCATATTCAAAATTAGTTGAAACTGTGACTAACAAATGGGAAAACAACAAGAGAAAATTTTTAATTATTACAACAATTATCTTTTCTTTATTGTCTTCCGTAATTGGATTAAATAATGTTTTATTTATTTTAATTCCATTTTTTGTAACAGTTTTATTAAAATTAAATTTTACTAAATTTACTGCTTTTGCTGCTACAGTTGGTGGTTTATTAGTTGGTCAAATTGGCTCGACTTTAGGTTCAGGAATTTGGGGCTATGTTAATGTTATTTTTAGTAGTGTTAGTAGCGAAATGTCAATGTTTACTTTAATTTTAGTAAGGCTTATCTTATGGCTTGTTATAACTGCTTTATATGTTTTATTGATTAGCAAAAATAAAGAACCAAAAGAAATCAAAACTACTAAAACTGGTAAAGGAAATAAAAAAGGTGAAATAAAAGAAGACAAAGAAACCAATAAAGTAACTATTCCGCTTTATGAAAAGGTAGAAACTAAAAAAGATATTTTACCTTTAGCCATTATTTCCATTATTATGTTTGTGTTATTGATATTAGGTCTTTATAACTGGGTTTATACTTTTGATATCGAAGTATTTACTACTATTCATGAACAAATAACTGAATTTGAAATTAACGGTTATCCAATTTTAACTAATATTTTAGGTAGTATCAATCAATTAGGTAGTTGGAATAATTATAATTTAATTTTCATCTTAATTGTTATGGCACTAATTATTACTTGGTTATATAGTATTAAATTTAGTGAAGCTTTTGAAGGCTTTGTTAAAGGTGTTAAAGAAATGGCAATACCGGCTTTCTATGCCGTATTATCATGTGTTATATTTGTTACAGTTTTAGCTTTATCAAGTAACTTTGTTTATACCATGGTTAATCAATTTTCATCTGGCGAAGAATTTTCGTTACTTGGAACAGTAGCCAGTGCCATTGTTACTTCATTTACTTATAATGATTTTCCAACGATGATTAATACTTTTGTCGTCTTCTTCAGTTCTTTAGAAGCTGGTACACTATCGATAGTTGCTTTAATATTCCAAACGATTTATGGCTTAGTTATGTTAATCGCTCCAACAAGTGTTTTCTTAATTGCTGGTTTAGCATACTTAAATATTCCATACAAAGATTGGATGAAATTTATTTGGAAATTTGCTTTAATCGTCTTTGGTATTATTATCGTCGTTTCTTTTATCGCTACAGCTTTAATTTAAATAATTTGCAGTTAAAGTATTTATCGTATTTTAACTGTTTTTTGTTGTAAATAGTTTTAATTTTTGATATAATTTTTATAGTAAAGAAGGTGCTTAAATTGAATAATAAAGGGTTTGCAGTTAGTGGAATAATTTATTCAATTTTAATCTTATTTTTAATTCTTATTTTTGGCATTTTAAGTATATTAGGAAGTCGTAAATTAATATTAGATAAGTTTAAAAATGATGTTATGAATGAATTAAATGATGAAGTATTTGAACTTTTTTACCGTGATCGAAGTGGTGCGAATCGGCCAGAATTATTAGATAATATGATACCGATAACATATGATGGGACTAATTGGGTCTATGCCAATACAACTGAAGCTTGGTATGATTATAATAATAAAGAGTGGGCGAATGCCGTTGTTTTAAATAGTG
>CALVVP010000111.1 GCA_944363895.1 uncultured Bacilli bacterium
ATTGAAATAACCGGCAGTGTATTTAAACAACCAGCCGAAGAAATAAAGAAAATAATCGAGGTATGTCGAGCAAATAATATCGAAATAACCGGCAGTGTATTTCTGAAAACAGCCGAAGAAATAGAAAAGATAATCGAGGTATGTCGAGCAAATAACATCGAAATAACCGGCAGTGTATTTCTGAAAACGGCTGAAGAAATAGAAAAAATAATCGAGGTATGTCGAGCAAATAATATCGAAATAACTGGCGGTGTATTTATGAAAAAATCGAAAGATTTAATCGAAAGCATTGAATATATAAAAAGCAATTATGGACAAAAATATTTGAAGCCTTTAATAATTAATAAAAATGTTAAATATTTAATGCAAGTTTTTCCATATTTGCGAGAATTAAATGTTTTGGAAGTAGTAATAAATAGTGCATCTATTTTAACGCTTAAATTAGAAGAAATACAAGAAAGAAAAAGTATACTTGATATGAAAGAACTATCTATGGTAGATGAAAGAGGAAAATTTGATTCTATATTTGGATTAAGTAGAAAAAAATATAATGAGTTAAAAAAATCATATATTAGATAATAAGGCATTTAATAAATAATTTAAATGCTTTTTAATTATATTTGTAAATACCAGTAATAAGTATAATTCTAGTTTCGAAATGATAGAAGGTAGCTAAAAACAATTCTTTTATGTATCTAATGAGATTATTAATATCTTCAATAACACCGTTATTCAGATTATATTTAAAAGGGTTAGTAATATAGTAAGAAAATTTATTGAAATTTTTCATATATTTAGAAATAGATTTTTGTTTAGAAGCAATAATCTTAATAAATAGTTTAATATCTTTATTTTTAATACTTCTAATTATATTTTTGTAAATCTTATAAGTGAAATTTTTAATATTACTCGTTTCATGGATTACTAGATATCCTAATTAAGATATAATTTATAATGCACTAAATCTTTTATATCCTGATAGTTAAGTTAATCTTTGAAAATTATTTAATTAAATAACAAAAAGAGACTGAATATAATCAATCTCGAATATCTTTAGTACCATAGATTAGTAAATTTACATAAATTTTTTACATTACTCAAATTTTGAGAAGTTTTTATATTTTCCGATATAAACCAATTGCTTTACCTAATATTGTTACATTTTTCATAATAAAAGGTGCCATGGTATCATTTTCTGGTTGTAATCTAATGTAGCCATCTTCTTTATAAAATGTTTTTAAAGTTACTTCATTATCTTCGGTCATAGCAACAACAATTTCCCCATTGTTAGCAGTATTTTTTCTTTCGACAATGACGATATCACCATCTAAAATTCCGGCATTAATCATACTTTCACCATCGACTAATAATGTAAATACTTCTTTATTTTTAGGAATTAAGTAAGATGGTAAACTAAAAAATTCATTTGGTCTTTCAATTGCTTCGATTGGATTGCCCGCTGTTATTTTTCCTAATAAAGGAACTTCGGTAATTAATTCATTTTTAACTTCATATTCATTGTCGACTAAAATTTCAATCGTACGATTTTTACTATCTTCTTTTCTAATATAACCTTTTTTCTCTAAATTATTTAAATGTACTTGTACTGTAGCTGTACTTGATAAGTCCATTTCTTTACATAATTCTCTAACTGTTGGGGCATAGCCATGTTTAACAATATATTGTTTAATTTTATCTAGTAGTTTTTCTTGTTGAGCAGTTAATTTTTCCATTATATAACCTCCTTTAACATCCTATTTACATTTTAACACACAAATATACATTTGTCAAACAAATTTTCGATTTTTAAGCAAAAAACTATTGACACGAATTTATGTTCGTGATATGATTGAATCATGAAAGGAATGGTGCTATGGAATATTATACGATTAATGATATCCAAATTTTAACGGGATATACCAAAAATCAAATTCGACTGATTATTAAAAAATTTAACGATGAAATTATGGAAAAATACCAAAATGAAAAATTAAAGCCGTTATTATTTGGCGATAAAATTGAAAAAAAATATTTTTTAAGAAGAATGGAGATTGTTTATGAAAGAAATGTTAAAAAGTAAAACTGTTATTGCCTTTGTTGCTATTGTTTTAGGAATCGCTTTAATAAGTACTCCTAGTACCAAACTAGAAAATAATCAAGAATTTAATGAAGATTATATTATTTCTAATTTAAAATAAATCCCAATGACGGGATTTTTATTTTAAATGTTTCTTTATCTCTTTTTTAGCTTTGGTTTTCACTTTTTTAAATACTTTATTGCGAACTTTTTTACTAAAAATACAAACTATAATAATGATAACTAATATTATTCCTCCGATAATAAAATAAATATAATCAGAGGAATCTTGCCATATTCCTAAACGATTAGTTTTAGCCATTAATTCACTAGCTTCTAATTTAGTCAAATATTTATAATCACCATAGATATATTCAATTTCTCCTAATCCTTTTTGAATTATTAAATCTTGTAATAGTTCATCGTCGATAAAAACCCAAACTAAATGACGGTCATATTTATCCAATTTATCACTATTTTCATCATATTCAATTTCAATCTTAGTCGCATTATTTAATAAATTGCAAGTATATTCACTAGCTTCTTTACCGAATGCTTCAATTTTATTGGTTGATTCCGGGGTATCGATTGCTAAAAATCTCGCCTTTATTTCTTCACCATCCAATAAAAACCAAGCAGTATCGCCATCGACACATTTACTTAAAGTAACTTCGATTTTCTCACTAGCACTTACATTAGTAATAAATAGTAAACTAAATATAATTCCCAATAATACTTTCATCTTACCACCAATAATATTATATCACTAAAACTTTACAAATAGTTTTAAAAATGCTATAATTCTTTAGTTGATTGGGAGTGGAGTTATGGAAAAAATAAGGAATATTGCCATTATTGCTCATGTCGATCATGGCAAGACAACTTTGGTCGATAAATTATTGCAAGCATCAGGAACATTTAGAGAAAATGAAAATGTCGCGGATTTATCGATGGATTCAAATGATTTGGAAAAAGAAAGAGGAATTACTATTTTAGCTAAAACGACAGCCATTAATTATGATGGCTATCGGATTAATATTTTAGATACCCCAGGACATGCTGATTTTGGTGGGGAAGTAGAACGAATTATGAACATGGTCGAGGGAGTATTGTTAGTTGTTGACGCTTATGAAGGAACAATGCCGCAAACAAGATTTGTTTTAAAAAAAGCACTTGATGCTGGAGTAACGCCGATTGTCGTGGTCAATAAAATCGATAAACCGTCAGCTCGTCCTAAAGAAGTAGTTGATGAAGTATTGGATTTATTTATTGAGTTAGGTGCTGATATCGATCAATTAGATTTCCCAGTTGTTTATGCTTCGGCTTTAGCGGGAACTTCAAGTATTTATCCGGAGGTTGAAAAACAAGAAAAAACGATGGCACCAATTTTAGAAGCTATTGTTAATTATATCCCAGCGCCTAATGCTTCTTTAGATGGCGGATTTCAATTTCAGCCAGCTTTATTAGATTATAATGACTTTGTTGGTAGAATTGGTATTGGAAGAGTTAAAAGGGGAAAAGCTAAAGTAGGAGAAATGGTTTCTTGCATCAGAAGAGATGGTAAAATTAAACAATTTAGAATTCAAAAAATGTATGGTTTTTTAGGCCTTAAAAGAATCGAAGTAAATGAAGCTAAAGCAGGAGAAATTGTCGCAATAGCAGGATTACCTGATATTGAAGTAGGAGAAACCGTCTGCACGATTGGTAAAGAAGAAGCTCTACCTTTACTAAAGATCGACGAACCAACTTTACAAATGACTTTTGGTGTCAATACTAGTCCATTTTGTGGTAAAGAAGGAAAAATATTAACGGCTCGAAAAATTGAAGAACGATTATACAAAGAAACAGAAAGAGATGTTTCTTTAAAAGTCGAACCTAATGATAATGAATCTTTTATCGTATCAGGTCGTGGGGAATTACATTTATCTATTTTAATTGAAAATATGCGGCGTGAGGGTTTTGAATTACAAGTTTCTAAACCCCAAGTCATAACTAAAGAAATTGATGGAGTAATGTGTGAACCATTTGAAGATGTTTTAATCGAAGTGCCGGAAGATTATGTTGGGACAGTTATTGAAGCGATTGGTAATCGTGAAGGAGAAATGGTTAGTATGAGTAATCATGATAATCAAGTAAGATTAAACTATATTGTTCCTTCGAGAGGCTTAATCGGTTTTATGACAGAATTTATGACAATGACCAAAGGTTATGGTATTATTAATCATACTTTTAAAGAATATCGTCAATTAGCGGGATTTAAAGTTGGTCAAAGAAAACAAGGCGTTTTAGTATCGATGGAAAATGGAAAAGCAACAGCTTATGCTTTAGGACAATTAGAAGATAGAGGCGTTATGTTTATTGAACCGGGAGCTGAAGTATATGAAGGTATGATTGTCGGAGAAAATAATCATGAAAATGATTTAGCTGTCAATGTTGTTAAAGGGAAAAAATTGACTAATACCAGAGCAAGTGGTAGTGACCATACTGTTGTTTTAAAAAGACCGCGGATTTTAAGTTTAGAAGGATGTTTAGATTATATTAATAATGATGAATTGGTAGAAATTACTCCTTTAAGTTATCGTTTAAGGAAAAAAATACTTAATACAGAACTAAGAAAAAAAGCTGATAGTAAAAAATAAACCACGAACTGTGGTTTTTTATTGGAAAAATACTGGCCCATTTTGGTGAGTAATGTTATTATTTACATTTTTATTTACATTATTTTTGTTTTGCTCAGTTTTATTATTATTATTTGCTATCGGTTGTGAATCGACCTTTTTAAATTCATTCATGACCCGAAACATTGTTTTAGCATTATTGATTACCGGGCCTGCTTGTTTAATAATTGGAATAGCTTGATTAACAATTCCGAGTGTTTTTTGAGTGCCACTTAAAATAGAACTCCATTTAATACCACCCAATAAGGATCTTAATCCACCATGTGCAATTGGGGTAAAAGTCGTATAAGGGACACCCATATAGTAAGGATAATAATTCATAACTTATCCTCCTTTCAAAAATATTATATGATTTTAACAAAAAAAGTTTTACATTTTGAAAAAATATGGTATAATCATTATAGTTAAAAGAGTAGCAAGAGGGAATGTGTGGTGATATACTTTGAATAAGCCTATATACTTAATGCCATTTATTTATGTATATAAAATGGTTCGTTTTTTGTTCTTTATGATTGTTAAACTAATTAAATATATCAATGTCGGTTTTTTTATCACATTATTTATTTTAATCGATATTGTTATCAGTACCATTTATTATTTTGCTAAGTTTATTTTATTAGGTTTCATCTGGTTATCAATCTTTGTATATCATATTGCTAAATATATTTTTATTGGATTCATGGTCATCTCGAGATATTTATATCTTTTTATCAAATATGTCGCTTTTGGAATAGCGTTCCCATTTGTTATTTTAACTAGAGCATTTATTAAACTAAATGAAATAAATGAAAAAATAATTGCTAAACAGCAATTAGAACAAGAGAAAAAAGCTGCTGCTCGTGAACGTAATAGACAAATAAAAGAAGAAAACAGAAAACGCTTAGAAGAATTAAAAGTTAAAGAAAAAGAACGCGAAGAGCAGAAAAAACAAGAAAGAAAAGAAGCAAGAGAAAAAGAAAGACAAAGAACTAAAGCGGATATTTATATCAATGAAAATGTTACTTTAGAGAAAAAAGGATTTAAAGAACATTTAAATGACTTTTTCTTAGCGCTTGGTAAAATCCCTTCAAAAATAAAAAATATATTCGCTAATAATCGTTTTGTGAAAAATGCTCAAAATAAAAAAGATATCAATCGTCAAGCTTTATTACTTGATTTTGAAGGAGCCGATGCGGAAAAAAGCGAAGAAAAAATTATGTATAAATATGTAGCTAAAAATCCGGATGGCAAAATAATTAAAGGTTATTTCCCAGCTTATTCGAAAGTTGAAGTTCATTCATTTTTATTAAGTGAAGGTAATGAAGTATATAGTATTGAAACTAACAAATGGATTCAAAGATTATATGGTAATCCAAATCGCATGAATAAATCGAAAATTAAAACAAGAGATTTAATTTTCTTCTGTACGCAGTTATCAACTTATGTTAAAGCTGGTATTACCTTAGTTGAATCATTAAAAATATTATCTCATCAATTTAAAAATAAAACTTATTCCAGAATTTTTAGAACGATGATTTATGATTTAACGATGGGGGATAACTTCTCAACCGCAATGGATAAACAAGGTGAAGCTTTCCCAAGATTATTAATCAATATGGTTAAAACTTCCGAAATGACAGGAGAATTACCAGAAGTTTTAGATAACATGGCAGAATACTTTACTGAAACTGATAAGACACGAAGACAGATGATTACCGCTATGACTTATCCGACAATTATCTTTATCTTTGCTATTGTGGCAGTAGTCTTCATTATGGTTTATGTTGTACCACAATTCGTCGCTATCTATGAAGGAATCGATGGCGCAACCATACCAGGTATTACTATTTTCGTTATGAATTTAAGTGATTTCTTAAAAAATAATTATTTATATTTACTATTAGGTATTGTTTTGTTTGTTTTAGTCTTTATTTATTTATATAAAAATATTAAAGCTTTTAAAACATTCGTTCAATGGACAATTATGCATATGCCAGTCTTTGGTAATGTTGTTATCTATAATGAGGTAACGATGTTTACCAAAACATTTGCTTCCCTTTTAGCGCATAATGTCTTTATCACTGATAGTATGGAAATATTAAATAAAATGACCAACAATGAAATATATAAAATGCTTATTCTCGATACGATTACTAACTTAGCTAAAGGTGAAAGAATTTCCTTAGCATTTAAAGATCATTGGGCATTTCCAATTCCAGCTTATGAGATGATTACAACTGGAGAAAGAACGGGACAATTAGCCGAAATGATGGAAAAAGTATCGACTTATTATCAAGAATTACATCGTAACGCCGTTACAAGAATTAAAACATTTGTTGAACCATTTATGATTTTATTCTTAACTTTTGTTGTTGGTGGTATCGTTTTAGCAATCGTTATTCCAATGTTTGACTTTTATAACTCAGTTGCTATGTAGGGGGGATATAATGGAAGTAAGTATTATAATTGGCTTATTTGTGTTAGGAACCATTCTTGGTTCCTTCTATAATGTTGTTGCTTATCGTTTACCTAAGGGTGAGTCAATTGTTTATCCGGCTAGCCACTGTCCAAATTGTAATCATAAATTAACTCCATGGGAATTAATTCCCATTTTTTCTTATTTGTTACAAGGTGGGAAATGTGTAAACTGTAAACAAAAAATCTCGATTTTTTATCCAATATCTGAAATACTATGTGGATTATTATTTGTTTTTTGTTATTTATCATTTGGCATATCTTTAGATTTAATCATCGCTTTAACTTTTACTTCACTATTAATAATTGTTATTTTAAGTGATTATTATTATATGATTATTGAAGATAGTGTTTTAATAGTTTTTAGTATTTTATTAATAATCGAGATTTATTTTATTCATGGTTATCAATATTTATTAAATCATCTATTGGCCGCTTTAATTTCTTTTTTAATTATGTATATTTTAAAACTAATTGGCGATTTCATCTTTAAAAAAGAATCGATGGGTGGCGGAGATATTAAATTAATGGCTGTATTTGGATTAATGATCGGTTGGGAAATGGCAATAATAACGATATTTTTATCAGCGTTTATTGCTTTACCGATATCCCTTTTTATTTTAAAAGCTAATAAAAATCACGAAATACCTTATGGACCATTTTTAAGTATTGCCGCTTTGATCATCTATTTTACTCATTTAGATATTAATCTGATTTTTAACTTTTTAAGAAGCTTATGCTTATAAAATCTAGGTAACTAGATTTTTCTTTTAAAATATAGTATAATTATAAACGGTGAACTTTATGTATAAAAAATTATTTGTTTATACAGTTATTTTTCTTTTGATTGACCAATTATCAAAAGGATTAATCAATATATATATGAATTTAAACCAAAGTATAGAAATTATACCTAATTTTTTAAGTCTCACTTATGTTCATAATACGGGAGCTGCTTTTAGTATTTTAGAAGGAGCAAAATGGTTTTTTATAATAATGGCGATGATTGTTTTAAATGTCATTTATCTCTTTTTTATCAAAGATAAAAATTTAAAAAATGGCGAAATAATTCTTTATTCTTTATTGTTAAGTGGCATTCTCGGTAATTTAATCGATCGAATTGTTTATGGTTATGTGATCGATTTTATCGATGTTAATATTTTTAATTTTGCTATTTTTAATTTAGCGGATAGTTTTATCGTAATTGCTGTTATTTTATTGATTATAATAGGGGGTAAAAATGCAAGAGATAATAGTGGAAATAAATGATGAAAGAATCGATACTTTTTTAGCTAAAGTTTTAGATATAAGTCGTAGTAAAGCAGTCAAATTAATCGAAAATAATGTTTTGGTTAATGATGAAAAAGTTAAAAATAGTTATTTAGTTAAAGAAAATGATAAAATAACTATTACTGAATTTGAAGAAGAAGAGATAAAAGCGATACCAGAAAAAATGGATTTAGATATCGTTTATGAAGATGATGATGTTATTGTGGTCAATAAAGAAAATGGGATAGTGGTTCATCCCGCCATTGGTAATACGCATCATACTTTAGTTAATGGCTTATTATATCATGCTAAAACATTAAGTACTAAAAATGGTGAATTTAGACCAGGAATTGTTCATCGTATCGATGCTTATACAACTGGTTTATTAATGATTGCTAAAAATGATAAAGCTCATGAATTTTTAGCTAAACAATTAAGTGAGAAAACAGTTCATCGAAAATATATTGCTTTAGTTTGGGGTGTGATTAAAAATGATACCGGAACAATTGATGCCCCAATTGGTCGTGATAAGTTAGATCGCAAAAAAATGGCGGTCTTGTCTAGTGGTAAACAAGCGATTACGCATTTTAAAGTATTAAAACGATATAAAAATGCTACTTTAATCGAATTAAAACTAGAGACAGGTAGAACCCATCAAATTAGAGTTCATATGAATTATATCGGCTATCCAGTTGTTAATGATCCCGTTTATGGCAGAAGAAAAATAATTGATCATACAGGACAATGTTTACATGCTAAAGAATTGGGTTTTATTCATCCAACTTCTAAAAAATATATGGAGTTCAGTTGTGATTTACCAGCTTGTTTTACTAATATCTTAAAAAAATTTGAGGAGGAAATATGAACTATACAATTTCAAAACAAAATGAAGAACTTATTATGAAATTATTACATTATTTTATTACCGATCAAAATTACAACCCCGTTATTTTAAGAGGTGCGCAAAACGAGATATGGTTAGAAAATTTAGACGGTGATTATAAAATAATTAGAATTGTATCTAATTATATTCATAATGATGAACAGTTAAATTATGATCTTTTTAAGACTAAACAAATTATGAAATCAATCAAGAAAAAAACTTTATCATTTAAAGTTCCTACTTTAAGTATCTTTCTTAATTTGGGTGATAATGTTCATATGGATAAAGAAACTAACTATGATTATATTACTTGTTTAAATGTTAAAAATATCAATGATATTGTTAAAAATAATCATGTTTTAGAAGTGTTTCCGGATATTAAAAAAACTTTAAATTATAAAGAAGAAGGAATGAGTTTATTTCTTAAATTAACTTCAGAGATTAATAAGAAAACAGAAAAAGATGCAATTCAGGCGGAAGATGTATTTGGACCGAAAAAACCGACCGTTACTTATACTTTAATTATTATTAATATTTTAGTTTTTTTAGCGATGTATCTTTTTGGTAATGGTAGTGAGGATAATTTAACTTTATTAGCTTTTGGTGCCAATAATCGTACTTTGGTTTTAGGTTTTCACGAATATTATCGTCTATTGACATCTAGTTTTATTCATATCGGAATTTTACACTTATTTGTCAATATGTATTCTTTATGGGTTATTGGTTCACAAATTGAAAATTTCTTTTGTAAAATAAAGTATTTAATTATTTATTTAGGCAGTGCCTTTTTTGGTAGTTTATTATCAATTTGCTTTAGTAATAGTATTAGTGCGGGAGCTAGTGGGGCAATATTTGGTCTTTTAGGGGCGATGCTTTATTTTGGTCATCATTATCGCTTATATTTGGGTAATGCTTTATATAGTCAAATTATACCGGTTATTATTTTAAATTTAGCTCTAGGTTTCTTTACCCCAGGCATCGATAATGCTTGTCATATTGGTGGTTTAATCGGTGGTATTTTTATTGCGATGGTTTGTGGTTTGAAATATAAAAACAATAAAATGGAAAGAATTAATGGTATTATTTTAAGTATGATTTTTTTAGGATTTATTATGTTTTTAATTAGTTCGTTAGTATAGGGAGTGATGATATGGAAGTGACTTATGTTTTTGGCCATCAAAAACCGGATACGGATTCTATTTGTGCAAGTATCAGTTTGTCGTATTTAAAAAACAAATTAGGTTTAAAAACAGAGCCAAGAACTTTAGGAGAAATTAATAAAGAAACAAAATTTGCTTTAAAATATTTTAATTTAAAACAACCAAAATATTTAAATGATGTCAAATTACAAATTAAGGATATCGAATATAAAAAAAACTGTTATATTAACAGTAAAGCTTCGATTAACAAAGCTTTTAATTATATGAATGAAAATGAATTAAGTGGATTACCAATTATCGATGATAATAAAAAATTATATGGCTTAGTTACTTTAAAAGAGTTAGCTCGCGAATTAATTCATGGTGATTTTACTAAATTAAGAACTTCTTATGATAATTTATTGGAAACTTTAGATGGCGTTCCTTTATTACGGTTTGATGAAGAAATCGAAGGTAATGTCATGGCTGCTGCTTTTCGTAGTACAACATTTATTCAAAATATCAAAATTACTAATAATGATATTTTGATTATTGGTGATCGTAATAATATTTTAGAATATGTTATAAATAGTCAAGTTAAATTAATTATTTTAGTAGGTAATGGCGAAATATCGGAACATAATTATGAGTTAGCCAAAGAGAAAAAAATAAATATTATTAAAACGCATTATGATACTTATCATACAACCAAATTAATTGGTTTAAGTAATTATATCGAAAATGTTTGTTTTACTTCGCCAACTTGTATTAATGAAACCGATTATTATACTTCTTTTAAAGAAGTAAGTAATAAAACAAAACATACTAATTATCCGGTTTTAAACCAAAAAGGAGAATGTTTGGGTTTATTTCCGATTACTTTAGCTAGTTTGAAAAAACCGAAAAAAGTTATCTTAGTTGACCACAATGAAAAAGAACAAAGTGCCGAAGGTTTAGATGAAGCAACGATTGTCGAAGTAGTCGATCACCATAAATTAGGAACTGTGGCGACAACTTCCCCAATTAATTTTAGAAATATGGCCGTTGGTAGTTCTAATACGATTATCTATAACTTATTTAAGGAAAACAAAGTAGTTATTCCCACTAATATTGCTGGTGCGATGTTATCAGGAATATTATCCGATACTTTAATTTTAAAATCACCAACGACAACTAAACTAGATATTGAAGCGGTCAATGAATTAGCTAATATTGCTTTAGTTGATTATCAAGAATATGGCCTTAATATGTTTAAAGCTGGTTCTTCTTTAGAGGGAATCGATAAGGAAGATATCATTTATCAAGATTTTAAAAACTTTAACTATAATAATGATAAAATCGGTGTTGGGCAAGTATTTACGACAGATGTCGATTACATTTTAAATAATAAAGAAGATTATGTGGCTTTATTAAATAAAATAGCTTTAGATAAAAATTATAAAATAGTTTTATTATTCATTACCGATATTATTAAAAATGGTTCTTATGTTTTATATAATGAATTAGCTAGTGATATTTTAATGGAAAGTTATAAATTAGAACGGATTAAAGAAGGGCATTATTTAAAAGGCATCGTTTCAAGAAAAAAACAAATGATACCACCGATTTTAGAAACATTAGAAAAAATATCTTAAAACTGATAAATTTGTCAAAATTAGTTGATAATTTATCGGTTTTTTTGACATTTTATGCAGTTCTAAAGTGCTATAATCTTTAATATATTAAAGTGGGTGAAAATAGTGCGAAAAATGCATTTAAAAAGAAAGAAAAAATTTAGATTTTTAAATTATCTTTTATTTGTTATTTTACTTTTTATGATTATTAATTTTATTTTAAAAGATATAAAATTAGGTAGCAATACTAAATTTATCGATCAATTATTTTATCAATCCAATAGTCACATCGTAAGTAAAGTGGATAATAATTTATTTAGTGAATTTATCAATACGATTAATAATATACAATTATCCAATCCCATTACGATTTTAGATAAGGTATTCGCATATGAAAAAGAGCCGGATGTGACGCAAGCTTTTGCTTATATTCAAAATAATGTTGTCGATAATCCCCGGGTATACATTTATAGTACACATCCTAATGAAGGTTATTTAGGGGAAAAAGTAGAGGGATATGAATTAGATAATACGGTTATTTTAGCTTCTATTTTATTACAAGAAAAGTTAAATGAAAAAGGAATTGGTACGATTGTCGAAGAGAGAAGTGCAAGTCAATATATTAAAGAACATAACTTAAATTATGATCAAAGTTATCAAGCAACAAGAGTATTTTTAAAAAACCAATTAGAAAATAATGATTTTGATTTAATTATTGACCTTCATCGTGATGCGGTTCCTAAAAGTACGACCACAACAGTTATCGATAATCAAAGTTATGCGAAAATTATGTTTGTCGCTAATGTTAATTATAAAGAAAATATTGCTTTAGCTAATGAATTAAACAGTATTATTAATAATAAATATCCAACTTTATCACGCGGTATTTACAATAAATATGTTGATAATTTTAATCAGGATTTAGATAGTA
Organism: uncultured Bacilli bacterium; assembly: GCA_944363895.1. GTDB lineage: Bacteria > Bacillota_I > Bacilli_A > RF39 > UBA660 > Faecisoma. The sequence goes on from CALVVP010000111.1 coordinate 13,045, forward strand.
ATGTTATTCTTTTAGAATTGGGTGGTAATTACAATAAAATGGAAGAAGTATTACCAACAATCGATGCTTTAGCAAATTCAATTGAGGAGCTATTAAAATGAATAAAGTCAAATTAAGAACCAAGGTATTTCGCATTAGTTTTATTATTTTATTTGCTATTTTTATAACTGTTTTTATTAGTAATAAGTATGGTTATTATGAATATCAGAAACACGAACAAGTAACTTTAACCCAAGAACAGATAAAACAATTTGAACAAGATGTTAAAGATGGTAAAGAAGTTGATTTAGAAAATTATTTAGCTCATACTAATAAAAATTATCAGACGAAGTTTTCCCAAATGGGCTTAAATTTATCTAATTCGATAGCGGATGCTATAAAAAATGGTGTCGATGGTTTTTTCAAATATGTTAGTAAATTTGTCGTCGAATAAATATTTTTAAGTAAAATGAAAAAGTAAGAAAAACAAAAACTTAGAAATGACTTAAAAAAGAAAGATTAAGTGCAACAAGGTTGTGCTTTTTAATTTATATTAATTATGTAATATTATCAAATTTTATGATAAAATAAAATATAGGTGATATTTATGATAAAAACTCATGAAGAATTATTCGAAATATTAAGTGAACTTTTGAAAAATTTTGAAAATGAATGTGTAGAATTTAAAAAAGCTAAAAATGATTTTGACATCGATAAATTAGGAAAATATTTTTCTGCTATAAGCAATGAAGCAACCTTGAAAAACAAACAATATGGTTGGATTGTTTTTGGTGTAGATGATAAAACACATGCTATTATTAATACTAAATATCATCTTGATAATAATTTTAATAGTGTGAAAAAACAAGTTTCGGATAATACGACAGATAATATAACTTTCATTGAAATTTATAATTTAATTATCGATGAAAAAAGAGTCATAATGTTTCAAATACCTGCTGCTTCTGGTACACCAACAAATTGGAAAGGGTTCCCTTACGGGCGGAGTGGCGAATCGTTGATTCCATTGACATCAAACAAAATTGAACAAATTAAAGCTACTGCTAATTATGATTGGTCAAGACAAGTAATAGAGATGGCAACTATAGAAAATTTGGACCCAGAAGCGATAAAATTAGCTCGCGAGCAATTTAAAGTAAAATATAAAGGAAAACCTATTGCTGAAGAAATAGATAATTTATCTGATATTGATTTTTTAAATAAAGCAAAAGTTACTTTAAATGGGAAAATTACTTTTACAGCTATGTTGCTGTTAGGTAAAAATGAAGATGATTATTTAATGAACGGTTATACGCCTAGAATGACATGGAAATTATATGACGAGAAAAATGTTATTGATTATGAACATTTTGGTATTCCTTTTATCGTAAATGTAGAAAAGATAAAATCAAAAATAAGAAATTTAAGGTATCGTTATATGATTAACGAAAATACACTGTTTCCTAACGAGGTCGATCAGTATGATAATTATATATTACGTGAGTTAATTAATAATTGTATTGTTCATCAAGATTATAGATTAAAGGGAATAATAAATGTAATGGAATTTAAAGATAAGTTAATTATTACAAACGAAGGAAATTTTATTCCACAAAAAATAGAGAATGTTTTAAAAGATGGTTTCTCATCTCCATATTATAGAAATCAATTTTTAGCTAATGCTATGGTTAACTTAAATATGATCGATACAGTTGGAAGTGGAATAAAAAGAGTTTATAACATTCAAAAAGATAAATTTTTTCCTTTACCAGATTATGATTTAAGTGAGGATAATAGAGTAAAAGTCACCTTATATGGCAAGATAATTGATGAGAATTATAGTAAAATTTTATTTGAAAAGACTAATTTAGATATTGATAAAGTTATGCTTTTAGATAGAGTTCAAAAATGTTATCCAATAACAAAAGAACAAAGTGATTATTTAAAAAAAGAAAATTTAGTAGAAGGAAGATATCCTAATATTTATATTTCATCAGACATTGCTAAAATAACTGATAAACGGGAAACATATATTTATAATACTGGTTTAGAAAATGATTTTTACAAAAGTTTAATAATTAAATATATTAAGGAATATGGTCAAGCCAGTAGAAAAGAAATTATAAATTTATTAAAAGATAAATTGCCTTCATCATTAAAAGAGAAAAATAAGGTTAGCAGAATAAGATATTTATTAGATTTATTAAAAAAGGAAGGAAAAATTTATAATGATACAAAGTCTGGACAATCATGTTGGCGATTAAAATAATGTTTTGCCGCTTTTTTGCCACTTTTTGCTGCTTTTTGCTGCTTTTTTGCCACTTTTTGCCGCTTTTTTGCCACTTTTTTTGCTATGAATAAAGAATAATTAAATTTTTTGAAGTATTTATTGTAACAAATAATATTAGTTGAATTTTTCAAATATGTTAGTAAATTTGTCGTCGAATAAAAGCGAAAAAATATTCGCTTTTTTCTTTACAATAATGTTTTCTTTTGCTAAAATTTTAGTAAGGGGAAATAGTTTACAAAGAAGGTGAATAAATTGGAAAGAATAATTTTTCACATTGATGTCAATAATGCTTTTTTATCGTGGACTGCCATCGATTTACTTAATCATGGTTATAAATATGATATTAGAGACTCTTATGCTGTTATCGGTGGTGACCCTAAAGCTCGCAAAGGAATCGTTTTAGCTAAATCTAACGCTTGTAAAAAATTAGGTATTTATACTTCAATGACATTATACGAAGCTAAGAAAAGATGTTCTGTTTTAAAAATATATCCACCTAACTATAAATTTTATAGTGAAATGAGTAACAAATTATTTAATTTATTAAATAAATATACACCTGATATCGAAGTGGCTAGTATCGATGAATGTTACTTGGATTATGGTAAAGTTAAAAACTTATATGGCGAAGAGTATCAATTTGCAGTAAAACTACAAAGAGAAATTTATGAAAATTTAAAATTTACCGTTAATATCGGGATTGCTAACAATAAATTATGCGCTAAAATGGCTAGTGATTTTAGTAAACCAAATAAAATACATACTTTATATAATTATGAAGTAGAAACTAAAATGTATCCGTTACCAATCAATGATTTATTTATGATTGGTAAAAAAACAAGTGAAAAATTAATGAATCTAGGAATTAAAACAATCGGTGATTTAGCTAATTTCTCTTATGATAAACTATATCCTTATTTTAAAAATCAAACTAGTTTTTTAATTAATCAAGCTAAAGGTATCGATAATAGCATTGTTGATAGTGAAACTTTTATTCCCAAAGGAATTAGTAATGAAATAACTTTAGAGAAAGATGTTATCAACAAAGAAGAGCTATATCCTTATTTGATGAATTTGTGTGAGACAGTTAGTGTTAGATTAAGAAGACAAAAAAAATATGCTTTTGTCATCTGTGTTATATTAAAAAATAATTATTTTAAGAGAAAATCCCATCAAAAAAAGTTAGTCAATGCTACTAATGTAACTAGTGAAATATATAAGATAGCTAAAGAAATATTAGATGAAATGTGGAATGATGAAAAAATTAGATTGATTGGCGTTCGATTAGATAAATTAGTCGATAATGTTATGTATCAAGCTTCCTTATTCGATACTGACACTACTGAAGAATCAAAAGTTGATGTTGTTATCGATAAGTTAAAGCAAAAATATGGTAATAAAATCATTACTAAAGCTAGTTTAAAAAATGATAAAAAACAATTTAAAGGATTATGATATTTGTTAAAATTTAAGTTTTGTGTTATCATATTTAATATTATATTTAGAGGGATTTTATGGAAAATGAATTAAAAAAAGAAGATTATGAAAATATCAGTCGTTTAATTAATATCAGTCAACAAATAAATAGTTTGTATGACGAATTATATCAATTAGAATTAACTAATCAAAAAGAAGAATATATATCAACTATCAATAAGTTAAAGTCAATGTTGCTTATCGAGGATGATATTTATGTTAAAATTGGGAATTCTTATGAAAAAAATATTCAAATTTTAAATTATTTAAAAGAAAATAGACCGTTAAGTTTATTAAGTCAAGATGATTTAGTTTTTGAAACAGAATTAGTGATAATGCGAATCGTTTCAAAATTAAATAAAAATGTTTTGGCGGATAGTCAAAATTTAATTCCTGATGAAATAAAAACTAATCCTTTGTTAGCGCAACAAATAACCCAAATTCTGACATCTTCTATAAGTATTAGAGATAGTATTTTAACTGATTTAATGTATTGCCTATTGGCAATTATTCAAAAAGAATCTGATATCAATGTTCATCAATATTTAAAAAAAGTAAAATATAAAATTAGTTATTTATATCCTAAGATTGAAAAAAATATGCTGGAAAGAAATTTTTCAGTCGAAGAAAATCCTTGGATGGAAACGATATTAATCGGTCAGATAAATCATTATCCTAAAGATGTTATCAATGAAATAAAACAATTATATGGTAAAGAATATTATAATAAAATTTTAGAAACAATGTTGATTTATGATGATGAAGACTTAAAAGATGACCAAACGATGAATGCTGTCTTATTAAAACAATTTTTTCTAAGAGCGATATTTCTTTTACTTGATGATGAAACTATTATGGATTTAAATGATGAATTTCACGATTTGCTCGATAATTGTGAATTACAAAAAATATTTAAAAGAAAGCAAAAAATTATTAAAATGATTCTTTCGGCTTATCGAAAAGTTAAACAAGATAAAAGTATTCCTAAAATAATTTCATTAAAATTATAAAAAATCACATAAAAAAAATTGTAATTATGTGAAAATTGTGTTAAAATAACAAATAGGTGATAAAAATGGACTTAAATGAAATTAAAAATTCATTAAATTCCAACCCTAATTTAACTGATGACATCAAAGATTGTTTAATGGAATTGGTCAGTTTATTTAATAGCAAGTTTCCTATGGTTAATCTTGCAAATTTAAATGAACGTTTAAAAACTTTAAAAATAATAAGAGGTAGTCGTTTTTTAATTAAAAAATCATCTTGTTATGATCCTATTAGTAATGAAATACTAATCAATTTGGTGAAAATCGATAATAGCATTGATTGTAAACATATTTTAATGCGTGAATTATTAAATATGATAACTGCTAAAGATAATTTTACCGGATTTAATAAAGATAATGCTTATGAAGCTTTAAATATTGGTTATACTGAAATATTAACTAACTATTTAGTCGGCAACGAAAGTGAAGTCGAATATGAAGATGAAATAGTAGCAACTAATATGATTGCTAATGTGATTGGCAACGATACTTTATTTAATGCTTATTTCAACAATGATGAAACTTTGATAATGAATAGTGTTTGTTAGAAGGAGCTTTATATGAATGAATTTATGGATATTATGAGACTAATGAATAATGGTCTAAATAATGAGAGTACTTTAAAAGAAACAATTCCTAGAATTATTAAGTTGGGTTTACTTAAAAATCCTAGTAAAATCAATGATATAAAAGATTGGATGTTACCGGAAGAGTGTTTTTCGCAACCGCATCCAGGACTAAATGAAGTAGTAGCGGCTTGTCAAGAAATTGTTCCTTCGATGGAGCAAAAAATCGACCAATCAAAAATTAGATAAACTGTGAAAAAGAAGTAGTACTAAAAGTAATTATTACAAGAGAAAATGTGGTTGGTGCAAACATTTAATAATCTTTTAGGAATTCGCCTTTGGAGTTTGTTTGGGTGACGCGTTATAGTCTTTTAAGGTAGGCTTTTGTCTATAAATTAAGGTGGTACCACGAGCAATTCGTCCTTTGGGATAAATTGCTTTTTATTATGAGAGGAGATAAATTATGGTAGATGCAAAAAAAATCAAAGAAGAAGTAATTAACGAAATAGAAAAAATAAATGATCCTAAAATTTTATATGATATAAGAGTTAAGTATATTGGGAAAAAAGGTATTATTAGCGAGTTGGTTTCTAGTTTAGGAAAACTATCAATCGAAGAAAAAAAACAATATGGTCCTATAATCAATACTTTAAAACAAGAAGTAACAAGAATTTTTGATGATAAAAATAAAGAAATCGAACTAAATATTTTAAATGAAAAATTAAAAAACGAAAAAATCGATATTTCTTTACCTAGTATAAAAATCCCAATGGGAAGTCCTAATATATTAGAAAAATTAATCGAAGAAGTTGAAGAATTATTGATATCTTTGGGTTATGATGTCGTCGATGGACCAGAAGTAGAAGAAGATAAATATAATTTTGAAATGTTAAATATTCCGAAAGGTCATCCGGCACGTGATGCTCAAGATACTTTTTATATTAAAGGTGATGAAATATTACTTAGAAGTCAAACTTCTCCTGTTCAAGTAAGAACGATGTTAGAGTGTAAAGGTGAAAAGCCAGTTAGAATGATTTGTCCTGGGAAGACTTATCGTCGAGACGATGATGATGCTACTCATTCGCATCAATTTATGCAAATAGAAGGATTATTAGTGGATAAAGATATTAGTTTATCCGACTTAAAAGGAACAATCGATGTTATTGTTAAAAAATTGTTTGGCGAAAATATCGAAACAAGATTTAGACCAAGTTATTATCAATTTACTGAACCTTCAGTTGAAGTTGATATTAGCTGTTTTAACTGTCATGGAAGTGGCTGTAATATTTGTAAACATACTGGTTGGATTACTGTTGCAGGCGCGGGAGTTGTTCATCCGAATGTTTTAAGAATGTCAGGTTATGATCCAAAAGTTTGGTCAGGGTTTGCTTTTGGTTTTGGAGCTGAAAGATTAGCAATGCTTAAATACGGTATCGATGATTTAAGAGTTTTTTATAATACAGATTTAAGAGAATTAACGACATTTGATCGAAAGGAAAGTGAGTAAATGATAAGTTTAAATTGGGTTAAAGATTATATCGATATAAATGATCAAGATTTAAACGAGCTAGCTTTAAAAATTACTAAAGCTGGCATTAATGTCGAAGCAGTAATAAGTAATAAAATTGACCATTTAGTAATCGGTGAAGTAATTGATTGTATCGATCATCCTGATAGTGACCATTTACACATTTGTCAAGTTAATGTAGGAACTGAAATTAAGCAAATAGTTTGTGGCGCTTCTAATGTTCGTAAAGGAATTAAAGTCATTGTGGCTCTACCAGGAGCTGTTTTACCAGGAAACTTTGAAATTAAGAAAAGTAAGATTCGCAATGCCGAATCTAATGGCATGATCTGTGCTTTATATGAATTAGGTTTAGAGGAAAAAACCGAAGAAACTTATAGTAAAGGCATTTATGAATTAGATAGTAAAGCTAAAGTTGGTGAAGATCCTTTAAAATATTTAGGTTTAGAAGATACCTTATATGAATTAGATGTTCATAAGCATCGGAATAATGACTGTTATTATCATATTGGTTTTGCTTATGAAATAGCCGCTATTTTAAATAGAAAAGTAACTTTACCAATTGATGATTATCACGAGATAACAGATGACATTAATAATCATTTTAAATTAGAAGTTAAAACTGATAAATGTCCATATTATTTAGCTAAAATGGTTACCGATGTTAAAATAAAAGAGTCACCAGATTTTATTAAAAAAAGATTAGTTGCCGCTGGTATGCGACCAATTAATAATGTTGTCGATATTTCTAATTATGTCATGTTAGAGTATGGTCAACCGCTTCATTTTTTTGACAAAGATAAATTAGGGGATTATATTTTAGTAAGAGATGCCGAAGAAGAAGAAAAAATAGTTACCTTAGATGGTAAAGAAAGAGTATTAAAAAGTACGGATATTGTCATTACTGATGGTAATAAACCTGTTTGTATTGCTGGTGTTATGGGTGGTGAGAATACCGAAGATGATATTAATACCAAAAGTATTTTAATTGAAAGTGCGATTTTTGACGCTGTTAGTATTAGAAATACCGCTAATCGGTTGAATTTAAAAAGTGAAGCTTCAATTAGATATGGTAAGGGTTTAAATTATGAATATACTTTAAAAGCTATAAATCGAGCTTGCCATTTATTAGAAAAATATGCTGATGCAAAAGTTTTAAAAGGAATGGTAGTTCATGATAAAATTGATAAAAAACCGAATATTGTTAAATTTAAAGCTAATGATATTAATAAAATATTAGGTATTACAATTAGTCATGAAGACATGGAAGTAGAACTTAAAAGACTAGATTTTGCTTATGAAGTAAAAGGTGATGATTTTATCGTTACTATTCCTAAAAGAAGATTAGATATTGATCCGAATGTCAATGATATCGCTGAAGAAATCGGCCGTTTATATGGTTATCATAATTTAGTTTCCACCTTACCTAAAACCAATATTAGAAAAGGTGAATATGTCGGTAATGTTAAATATCGGAAAATTATTTCTAAAAGATTACGAAGTTTAGGTTTAAATGAAGTTAAAACTTATACTTTAGTTTCTCGGGAAATGGCTGATTTATTTAAATATGATAATAAAGAAAATATTATTTTACCTAATCCGATGAGTAGCGATAAAGAATATATTAGAACGACTTTAATTCCATCTTTATTAAATGTTTTAAACTATAATAAAACACATAAAGTAAATGATATCATGATTTATGAAATAGCGAAAACATATGATATAAACTATCAAGAAACTAGTAAAATATGTGTTTTAATGAAAGGTAATTATATTAATAATAATTGGAACAATATTAAAATACCTGTTGATTTTTATTTAATTAAAGGTGTTTTAGAAAATGTTTTAGATTATTTAGGTTTAAAAAACCGTTATAGTTTAGTTGTCGCTGATATCCCTAATATGCATCCTGGTATGAGTGCGAAAGTTTTATTAGACCGAAAAGAAATTGGTATTATTGGTCGAATTCATCCATTATTATCTAAAGATGATATTTATTTATTTGAAATTAATATGGATGCTTTAATGACAAATATTAAACCTTTAAAATATAAAGAGGTATCTAAATATCCAAGTATTAATAAAGATTTAGCTTTTATCGTTAAAAAAGATGTTAATGCTAATGAGATAATTGATGTGATTAAAAAATCGGCTGGACGATTATTAACTAATATTGAAGTGTTTGATGTTTATACTGGTGAGAAATTAGCTAGTGATGAAAAATCAATTGCTTATTCATTAACATTTAACGATTCAACTAAGACTTTAACAGAAGAAGAAATTAATACTTTATTTGAAAAAATAATTAAGGATGTTGAAAGCAAATTAGATGCGAAATTAAGAAATATGTAGCATTTTCTTTGCTTTTTCATTTTACAAATTAAATAGCAAACCATAAATTTTCGCAAAAGTAATTGACATATGAGATTATTAGTGTATAATTATATGTAATTGGTACTCAGGAAACTTTAGAAGCCCTGAGTCAATTTTATTTGGAGGTAAATATGAAGGAATATAAAAGTAACGAAGAATTATTAGATTATCTAATATCTAAAGGTGTTATTGTCAAAAATAGGAAACTGGCTTTGAATAATATACAAAAATATACTTATTATTCTATTGTGAACACTTATAAAGAGGTGTTTAAAGTTAATAATAAATATATGAATAATGTTACTTTTGAAGAAATATTTGCCTTATATGATTTTGATAAAAATTTAAAGAGTATATTTTTAAAATATACGTTAGAAATTGAACAAGTTATTAAATCACTTATTGCCAATACTATTTCAGAAAAATATGGTATTAAAGATTATTTGCAATATGATTGTTTTGATATAAACGCCAATAAAGATTCTATTGATAATATGATTTTAAGCATAGAAGAAGAGATAAATAAAAATTATGGAAAGCATGCTGCTATAACACATTATAAAGATGTTTATGGATTTATTCCGCCATTTGTGCTGGTTAAAATAATGACAATAGGACAAATTAGTAGATATTATGGATTACTTAAGCAAGCTGATAGGCAAAGTGTTAGTAAATATTTTAAAATATCTGATAAATTGTTAAGACAACTCCTTTTTAATATAACTTTAGTTCGCAATTTTAGTGCTCATAACAACAGACTATATACATTTCATAGTAAATTTTTTATAAGTTTTAAATCAATAGATAAATCATATAATGTTATAGATAAATCAACAAATCTATATATGGTTATGAAAGGTATGGAAAAATTATTGGATAATAGTAAGAAAAAACAATTTATAAATCAAGTTAACAAAGAAATAAATAAATTGGATAAAAAGTTAATAGTTATCGATGTTAAAACAATTTTAAATATTATGGGATTTCCTAATGAATAAATTAGCTTCATTTGAATATAATAAATATTAATTGGTACTCAGGAAACTTTAGAAGCCCTGAGTCAATTATTCCTTAATTTTCGATAGAAGAAAATTAAGGTTTTTTGGTATGTTATACATGATATATATCTAGTTGATAAAATTTTAATATCTGCACTGATTATTAGAGAAGCATAACGCATCAGTCGTGATGTTTAGTGCTAAAGGAAATGTGGAACAGAATCAGCGAACAGAAACTAACTATAAGGATGTATAAATAAGATTGCTAAATTAGCTAAAGTTAAATCGTAATTTTGTGTAGTAAAGCAAGCAGCTAATTGATAAAAATATAGACCATACTATGTTAGAACTTATAGACATTAAAATCGAATCAGATTATAATCAGAATAAATACATAGATAAAGTTAGTGCGGCTAAGAAATAAAATTCACGAAAAATCAATTGCTTATTCATTAACATTTAACGATTCAACTAAGACTTTAAAAGAAGAAGAAATTAATACTTTATTTGAAAAAATAATTAAGGATGTTGAAAGCAAATTAGATGCGAAATTAAGAAATATGTAGCATTTTCTTTGCTTTTTCTTTTATTTTTGATATAATTATTTTAGGTGGTATTATGGATGAATTTTTAGAAGAACAAATTGAATCAGCAATCGGAAATATTGAAATCGAAGGGCATAATATATCAGATAAAGAAAAAGAATTGATTGTAAAAATTTATAAAAAATATAAAGATCGACTTGGTGATAAAGCGATTGATTCACTTCTTTATGGTTTGGTTGACCAATTAAATTACGAGGAACAAGAAAATGCTAAAACAAAGTAATGTTAGTGAGGCTTTGAATACTCAATCAAAATATTGTTACCCTAATAGTGATGTTTTAATTAACAGTCAAGGAATAAAAGATCAAAATACTTTAGATGCTGTCGAAAGAAGAGTTAGTGCATTAATGCTTTTAGATTTACAAAATAAAAAAATACCTAAAGCTTTAGAATTATTTAAAATGGAATATTTATTGAAAATTCATGCTGATGTTTTCGGTTATCTTTATCCTTTTGCAGGGAAAATAAGAACAGAAAATATTACGAAAGGACATACACCTTTTTGTCGCCCGGAATATATTGCTAATTACTTAAAAATGACAATCGACAAAATGAAAGATGATGTTCAAAAAATAAAAACGAAAGAAGAACTTATCCATTTTTTGGCTTATTATTATTCTGAATTAAACATTATTCATCCTTTTAGAGAGGGCAATGGTAGAGTATTAAGAGAATATCTAAGACAAGTAGTTGCTTTTCTTTCTTTAAATAATTCTTTAGATTATGAATTAGATTTTTCTAGTGTTGATGAAAATGATAAAAAAAATTTGATAAATGGTTCGATTGTCAGTGCGGCAACAGGAGAATTAGAATATTTAAATTTATTTTTTGAAAGTACTTTAAAAGAAAAAATAGTTAGTCAATCATTTAAAAGATAAAATTTAGTTTTATCTTTTTATGTTATAATATTAGTTAGGTGAAGTATATGAGTAAAATAAGAGTTATGGATGAAATTTTAGCTAACAAAATAGCGGCTGGAGAAGTGGTTGAAAGATGTGCTTCAGTCGTTAAAGAATTAGTTGAAAATAGTATCGATGCAAATAGTCGTGAAATAAAAATTGAATTAAAAG
>CALVVP010000112.1 GCA_944363895.1 uncultured Bacilli bacterium
TATTTTAACATTTATACATAATTATTTTTTTAAATAATTTTAAAAACAAATATTGACAAAAATATTAAAATTTCGATAAAATTATAGTAGTAAGATAGGAAAAGTGTTAGATGAAAAAAGGTTTTACATTAATCGAACTATTAGCAATAGTAATTTTATTAGCAATTATTTCTTTAATTGCGACTCCAATAATTTTAAATGTCGTCAATGATGCCCAAGAATCAGCGGATATGTCTTCTGCTTTGTTAATTATGAATAGTGGTCATAATTATTATGCATCATCCTTATTAGATGAAACAAAAAAAGAAAAAATCGATAATAATTTGGATATATATCGTGATGTAGCAATAATTAACAAACCAACGACCGGTGAATTATATGTCAATAACCATAACCAAGTAGCGATGGCAGTTGTTATTAATAATAAATGTTATAAAAAAACTTTTGTTAGTGATATTGAAATAACAACTGTCGATACTTGTGACTTAGGATATACTCAACCAGATAATATTAGTCCAACGATTAGTCAAGAAGTAATTAATGCGACGATTAATCATAATGGTTGGTACCAAAACGATATTTATATTAAAATTAATGTCATTGATAATGAATCAGGTGCAGCTGGCTATAAAAGATGTATGAGTAATACCGAATGTGAACCTGATGATACTATTTATAGTGATAGTAGTCAAATATATCTTAATAGTGAAAGCGCATCTAATTATGTTTGCATTATCGGTGTTGATAATTATGGGAATGAAAGTGAAAAAAGTTGTGTTGTTTATAAAATTGACAAAACGGCTCCGACTATCGACAATGTAGGAGACTTAATCGTTCAATTAAATGACACAGTCGATTTAAGTTCCAATGTAACATACACTGACGCTTTATCAGGTATCGATGGCACTTTAACAATTATTCCAACTTCGATTGACACCAGTACTATCGGAACCAAACAAGTAACATATAAAGTTCAAGACCAAGCTGGGAATGTAAGAGAAGTAGTAAGAAATATCATTGTCGATGCTGATGCGCCAACAGTTACTTTTAGTCCTGTTGATAATAGTGTCATCAATGAAAATGGTTGGGCAAAAGATAACTTCTATTTAAGAGCAACAATTACCGATAATAGTGGTAGTGGCTTACAAAGTGCTAAAAGTTGTACGACAAATAGCAGTAGTGAATGTGAACCAATTGCCGAATTTACTGAAACAACAAAAGATTTCTACATTGAAACTGAAGGAAGTAATCGCGCTTGTATTGAAGTGACAGATAATAATAACAAAACGACCAAAATATGTAGTGATACTTATAATTTAGATAAAACCGCACCAACAGCGGGAACAGCCAACTTTACCGGAACTTTAGGAACTAACGATTGGTATACAACTGATGTTACTGTCGATATAATAGATGGTAGTGATAATTTATCTGGTCATAGTAGTACGACAAGTAATATCACAAGTATCACTACTAATACTGGTGGAACAACCGTAACAATCACGACTACCGATTTAGCTGGCAATTCTTCTTCAAGAGACTATACTATCAAAATTGATAAAGATAGTCCAACCTTGACCGCTAAAGATGGAGTAGTTGAAATAACAAAAGGTGATAGTAATGATGTAAGTAATTATTTCAATATCGGTTATTCAACTAGTAATGGAACTATCAATTGTACACCAAGTAATACTAATAGTTTAGATATTGGAACTCATACTTTAAGTTGTACAGTTACTGGAGGTAATGGTAAAACTGCCGCTGCTACCAAAGAAATTACCGTAAAAGTAACTACCGGGCCAATTAAAGATGTTGTTTTAAGCAATTTTCCAGAATTAGACACAGATGGTAATGGTTGTACTAATCCATCAGACAATAATTATAGTTATATGGGTGGATGTTATATCAAAGGAACAGCTAACGATAACTATCTTTGGTATTCCGGCTTCTTATGGCGGATTATGGGTATTACAGCTGAAGGAAATGTTAAAATGATAACTGATGAAACAGTCACAACAATTTCATATCATGATAGTAGTTCTAATTATGACAATAGTTATGTTAAACAGTGGTTGAATGATAATTTCTATAATAGTTTAAAAGATAACAGTATTATTAATAGTCAAACATGGTGTAGTGAAACTACAACCGATGATACCGTTATTCGTAATACATGTAGTTCATCAACTAGTGCAGCTAATGTCGGATTATTAACCATAGATGAATATAATTTAGCTGGTGCAGATAATTCATATTTAAATATAAGACAATATCAATGGACAATGACACCTTATAGCAGTTCAAATGTTTGGCTTATCTTTAATAGTGGTAGTCCTCATAGAGAAAGTTCTGATTTTGTTGAAGGCGTTCGTCCAGTAGTTGTCATTAATGCTAATGCTAATATTACTGGTGGTAATGGTACTGTTGGTCAAACTTGGAACAACACAACTGGACCATATCTTTTAAATGAAGATAAGAGTATTGAAGTGACAGGTAAATTAAATGAACAAGCAACCAGTGGCGAATATGTTTTATTTGCTGGTAAAAAATATCGGGTCGTCGGTCAAGATAGTAGTGGCAATACTAAATTGATACTAGATGGTTATTATGAAGAAAATAGCGAAATATTTGAAATAGAATATGGCAGCAGTAATACCTTTTCGACTAGTTCAGGAATTGGACAAAAATTAAATACCGATGTTTTAAACTGGCTAGCGCCAACTACAACTGATCGTAATAAGTTAGTTAATGCTACTTGGTATCAAAATGAATTCGATTGGGGTTATAGTCATAGCGTTTCTTTAAATGAAACAAGTCCAAATCGAACCATTACTGCAACAGTCGGATTAATTAGAATAGGAGAAATGCTATCAGGACATAGTAGTAGTCTTTTAACTAATAACTATACTAGTGCATCTAACTATAGAAATGTTACTAGTTATTGGACAATGAACTCTTATAATATCCTATCAAGTGATTGGTTAGTCTTCGATACTGGGAATGTTGATAATCAAACTTATGATACACCATTTGGCATTCGCCCAGTCATTGTCATAAACTCTAGTGTTAATATAACAAGTGGTACAGGAACTTGGGCAAATCCATATCAAATTTGAAAAGCGTTTTAAAGCGCTTTTTAAATTGTCTTGAAAATAACAATATATTTTGGTATAATTTATCTATGAAATATGAAATTGATGGTATTGAATATGAAGTTATATTAGTTAAAAAAAATAATAAAAACACTTATATTAGAATTAAAGAAGATGGCAAAATATATATAACAACCAATTATTTGGTAAGTAAAAGTTATATTAAACAATTATTAGATAATAACTATTTAACGATAAAAAAAATGCTTGAAAAAAACAAAATAAAACAAGAAAAAAATAATTCATTTTATTTTTTAGGTAAAAAATACGATATTATTATCGTTCCAACTTTCGATATTGATATAACAGAAGATAAAATTTTTGTTAAAAGTAAGGATTATTTAAATAAATGGTTAAAAAAACAGATTGAAAAAATATATCAAGAAAGGTTAAATTATATTTATAATTTATATCGCGAGAAAATACCCTATCCTAAATTAAAAATCAGGAAAATGTCCACCAGATGGGGTGTTTGCAATCGTAGTAATAACACAATTACCTTAAATAGTGAATTAATAAAATATGGATTAAAACAAATTGATTATGTCATAATTCATGAATTATCACATTTTATTTATTTTGACCATTCAAAAAACTTTTGGTTGCAAGTTAGTAAATATTGTCCAAATTATAAAGAAGTTAGAAAAACTTTAAAAGAGGGATAAAATGAAAAAAATTTTATTGATTTTATGTTTTATATTAGTTGGCTGTAGTAAACCAACTATTTATGATACTTATGTTAAAAATTTAAAAGAAAATAATAATATTTCTTTAGATATCCCTTTTAATATTGAATTTTATATCGATAATGTCAATGAAAATAGATTAATTTATCAAGTAATTATCGATAATCCTCAAATAGACGCTGATAGCATTACCGCTTTAGTTATTCATAATGGTGAAACTAGTGATATTTTTCCCAGTGTCGGAATAGTCGATGAAAAAGTCAATTTAAATGAAGAAAAAGGAATTATTTTATTGGGTTATGTTAATCAGACTAGCAATCTTGTTTTTAAAGTTTTAATTGAAACAAATAATCAACAATATATCTATGAATACAAATATTGACAATAATTTTAATTATTCGATGTTATCATTATAATGGTGATTAAGTTGAAAGTTAAAATATTTGATGAAGGACATGAAAAAGATTTAGAAGATAGCGTTAATAAATTTATCGAAGATAAAGATGATATAATTGATATTAAATATCAAGTAGCAATTAGTATTGTTGGCGAAGAACAATTATATTGTTTTTCAGCGATGATTGTTTATGGGAAGTGATTAGTTATGAAAAAAAACACCTTTGTCGAAGGTGCGATGATTGCCACTATTGGCATTGTACTTTGTAAAATATTAGGAATAATTTATGTTATTCCTTTTCGGGCAATAATCGGAACCCAAGGAGCAATTTTATATAGTTATGCCTATACAATTTATTCGGTATTTGCTTCCTTATCCTCAACCGGAATTCCGACAGCGATGGCTAAAGCCGTTAGTGAATATAATACCTTAGGTTATTATGATGCCCAAGAACGAGCTTATAAAATCGGAAAATACATTATCGTTGGTTTAGGAATAATTTGTTTTTTAATTTTATTTATTTTCGCCCCTAATATTGCTTATTTAATTATTGGTGATATTGAAGGAGGAAATAGTATTGGGGATATTACTTTTGTTATTAGAGTAATATCAACTGCTTTATTATTTATTCCGATATTAAGTGTTAGTAAAGGTTATGTCCAAGGACATCGAATGATGACTGTACCAGCTATTGCCAATGTCATTGAACAATTAGTAAGAGTAATCGTTATTGTTGGGGGTAGTTATTTAACTTTAAAAGTATTTCATTTATCGATTACCACAACAGTTGGAGTAGCAACCTTTGGCGCTACTGCTGGAGCATTAGCTGCTTATTTATATATAATTGCCAAAATAAATAAAAATAGAGCAACTTTAAAAAGAGATGAAAAACCAACTAAAGCAGAAGCTAAGTTGACAAATAAAGTAATATTAAAAAGAATAGTTTTATATTCTTTACCTTTTATTTTAATTGAATTTGTCCGTTCAATTTATAATACGGTGGATATTTTTACTGTTGTTAAAGGATTAGTTTCACTAGGGTATGATGTAGGTATAGCTGAAAATATTTTAAGTATTGTTACTACCTGGGGCTCTAAACTAAATATGATTATTTTAGCAATTACTTTTGGTATTACAATTAGTATTATTCCTAATATAGTTAGTAGTGCTACTTTAAAAGACTATAAAGATGTTTCATTAAAAATAAATCAAGCATTAAAAATAATTTTATTTATATCTTTACCGATGACTTTGGGTTTATGGTTTTTATCTAGTAGTGTTTGGACTGTTTTTTATGGCTATGATGCTTTAAGTGTTGAAATTTTTAGTTTTTACATTTTACAATCAATTATTAATTCCTTTTTCTATATTTTAGTTGATACAACTAATGCTTTAGATAATCCTAAAGTAGCTTTAGGTACACTATTGGGCAGTTTCATTTTAAAAGCCATTTTAAATGTTCCAATGATGCATTTATTTAAATTTTTAGGTATTGAAGCTTATTATGCTACAATTTTTACGACTATGTTAGTTCAAGGATTATCTGTCATTTACTTATTGTATAAATTAAAGAAATTGTATAAAGTAAGTTACCGAACTAGTATTAGACCAGCTATTAAAATAGTTTTAATTAATGGTATTATGCTTTTAAGTTTAATGATAATAAGATTATTTTTAGGTGATTTTGAAACAACTAGATTGTGGTCATTATTAGAAATAATTATTTATGCTAGTATTGGCGTTATTATTTACTTTGTCTTATCATCTAAAAACAATATTTTTAACGAAGTGTTTGGTAAAGAGTTTGTCAACAATATAACTTTAAAAGTAAAAAAAGTATTTTCTCATCATTGATATGCTATAATTATTTATAGTAGTAGAGTAAAAAAAGGAGTGAGTTATAATGAAAAAATTACTATTATTGTGTGGTATTGTGTTAGTATTATCAGGGTGTACAATTAAAGGTGATTTTAAACTAGGTATTAATAGTGATAAATCACTTGATGTAAGCGCGACAATCGCTTACGACGATGAGTTAATTGAAGCATTAATGTCGATGGATGAAGAAAATCCTTCAGAAGAAATCGAATATACGGATGAACAAAAATGGGAGTTTATCGATAATTTATTTTATAGTGAAGAAAGTGATTCTCCAACATCACTAGGTTTTACGCAAGAAAGATATCAAGAAGGTGAATTTAAAGGTTATACTTTAGCTAAAAAAATAAATAATATCGATGATATTACTTCTTCTTCCGCTGGTTTTGATTTATCGAATGATTTTTTAAAAGTTGCTGAATCTAAACTTTTTGTTAAAGATGGCAATAATTATATTTCTAAAATAACTTTTGGTTCTACGGAAGATAGTCAAGAATATCAGGTTGATAGTGATATTACTTTTACCGTGACTTTACCTAATAAACCAATTAGTCATAATGCCGATAGTGTATCTAGTGATGGTAAGACTTTAACTTGGAATTTAAGTATGACTTCCCAAAAAGCTATCGAATTTGAATTTAATTTTAATAGTTTTCCTTTGATTCCAGTCATTATCGGAGCAGCCATCTTATTAATAATAATTATAATAATTATTGTAATTAAAGGTAAAAAAGGACCTAAAACAGTTTTAGAAACTAACATTGAACCGCAAACAACTGCTAATGAACCAGTTAGTGAAATTCTGGTTCAACCTGTAACACCAACATTAGAAACGATGGTCAACCAAGCAGCCACTTTAACGCCTAGTCAAGACATTACGCCAACAATAAATGAAGTTTCAGAGCCACAACAAGCTTTAAATTCTTCTAATGCATCTTCCGCACCAAACCAAGAAACTAATTTAGAAAGTTCAATTATGCAAGATCCTAAGACACCTGATCAAAGTTTTTTAAACTCATCTAGTAATACCAATAAAGTTGCACAATCAACAGCTTTATCGGTTGAAGATTTACTTAACTCAACACCAAAAAGAGACAATTAATTGTTTCTTTTTATATATTGATGGACAAGGAGGTTAAAATGAATTTAAAAAAATTACCCAAAGTAGAATTACATTTACATTTAGACGGTTCTGTTAGATTAAAAACAGCTAGTGAATTAAGTCATAAAAATATTGTTGAAATAAAAGATTTAATGATAGCTAAAGATAAATGTCTAAATTTAAAAGAATATTTGACTAAATTTGATTTAGCCAATGAAATAATGCAAACTAAAGATAATTTAATTAGAATTGCTCGAGAATTAGTTGAAGATTTAAAAAAAGATAATGTTATTTATGCAGAAGTTAGATTTGCGCCTTTACTACATACAAAAAAAGGTTTATCTGAAGAAGAAGTGGTGGAAGCGGTTCTATTAGGCTTAAAAGATAACGATTTGAAAGTTAATTTAATTTTATGTATGATGCGTCATTTTAGTTTGAAAGATAATTTGAAAACAATTGAATTAACTAGTAAATATTTAGATAAGGGTGTCGTGACAATCGATTTGGCCGGTGATGAAGCTAAATATCCCACCAAAAATTTCGTACCATTATTTAAAATTATTCAAGAAAAAAATATTCCTTTTACCATTCATGCTGGGGAAGCAGCTGGTAAAGATAGTATTGTCGAAGTCATTAAATTTAAACCTCAAAGAATCGGTCATGGAGTAAGATGTATTGAAGATAATGAAGTTTTAAATTCAATAAAAGAAAACAATATAACACTAGAAATTTGCCCAACTAGTAATATTCAAACTAATATATTTGAAAATTATTCGAATCATCCAATTAAAAAGTTATATGATATGAATATATTAGTAACTATTAGTGTCGACAATATGACGGTATCAAATATTAATTTGACTCAAGAGTATGAGAAGTTAGTTAAAAATTTTAACTTTACTTTCGAAGATTTTAAAAAAATGAATATAAATGCTATTAATGCGGCATTTTTGAGTGATGAATTAAAAGAAAAGTATCGTAAAATTATCAATTTAAAAACAAATGAATAATTCTCCTTAGAAAGGGTTGATAAACATGAAAAAAATGTTTCTTTTATTAATATGTATTATTATTTTGGCTGGTTGTGATAAACCAATATATGAACAAATAACAGCTGCTGAAGCTTACGAAATAATAAACAAAAAAGATTCAATTATTTTAGATGTCCGTGAAGATTTTGAATATAACCAGGGACATTTAGAAAATGCTATTAATATTCCTTTTGATGAATTAGAAAATAGATTTATGAAAGAAATAACTAACGATAAAGACCAAATAATTATTCTTTATTGCCGTTCGGGTCATCGGGCTATGATTGCTGCTGAAACTTTAGCTAGTTTAGGATTTACTAATCTTTATACTTTTGGGAGTATTGATGATTGGAATTATAAGATAGTTAAATGATAATATCAATATAAAAATACTATATTGCAAATGGTTTTGGCTTATGTTATACTTTATTTAAGTTATAAATATTTAGAAAGTTAAAAAAATTAGAAATATAAAGACTTAATAAAAAATTCAGATGTGATATAAAAGAAAAAATGTATTGGACTGGTTGCTAGATAAATAATTAGGAGTGTGGTGTAAATGATATATTTTATTTCTGATACCCATTTTTATCATAGTAATATTATTAAATATTGCAATAGAACTTTTAAAGATGTTAATGAAATGAATGAAACAATAATAAGTAATTGGAGATTTTTTATCACTAAAGATGATATAGTATATCATTTAGGAGATTTTTGTTTATCCAGTGATGATGATATTAAAAATATTTTTAACAGACTAAATGGTAATAAAATATTAATTCGCGGTAATCATGATAGAAAATCGGTTAAATTTTATAAAGATATTGGTTTTGAAATTTTAACACATGCACCAATTATATTAGAAGAATATAAATTAATTTTATCGCATGTACCACTGCCAGATGTTAAAATTAAAAATGGTTATATCAATTTACACGGACATATTCATAATAAAAATATTAGTGAAGATTATCCTAAAAATATTTATAGTGAAATTAAACATATTAATTTAAGTGTTGATGTTACTGATTATAAACCTGTAAGTTTAGATAAAATTAATGAAATAAGGAGTAAAAATTATGAAATTAAAAGATGAATATTTAAAACTATCTAAAGAAATGCTATATGAAACATATCTTAGGATTGTTTACAATGCAAAAAATTATAATAATATTACGAAAAATAAAATGCTTGAAGAAATTATAAAAGAATACGCTCAAGAAAATTATTTATATTGTATTTGTACAAAAAAAGAGCTTGATTTTTTAAAATACATAAAAAATAAGAAATTAAGTGTAGATGATATAGAAAAGTACGAATGGGAAATAAAAAAATTAAATGAAAAATGTATTTTTAGTAGGGTCGCATTGGAAGTGTTTGAGGAACAAGAACAAAATGTACAAGAAGCTTTAAAAACTTATGAGCAAAATAATAACAAAGGGATTGAAGATGTTGTTATTTTTATGATAAGCAAAGTAAAGACAAATGCGATTATGTTAACTAAAGCATTAACTTCTATAATTAAAAGTATGTTCAATTTTGATGAAAAAGAAATTAATAGTCTTATGGGTTCTCCATTATTTCATTTTTATTGTGAATTTAATTATGAATTTTTTGATTTTTCTAAACAAGAAGAAGAGTTTGTTAGTTATAGAGATTATTACGATATATTAGATGAGTTAGACGAATCAAGAAAAATATATGGAATAGCTGGCTCAATACATTTTGATATAAGAGATGATTTCGATACTTTCTATTATGGATTTCCAATTAGAAAAGAAAAAGTAAAGAAAATGTATAATAAAATAAACAAAAGAGATGATAAAGAATTCTTATTTAAAATTATCGACGAAGCCAGAGTATTAAACAATAGAATGGGACTTGACATATTCATGGATAATGAATTACTTGAAGTTGTAAACGAAGCACTTGATGAATGTCCTTGTGCAGCGATGAATGGTTTTACGCCAAAGGAGTATAATAAGCAACTTTATGAAAAATCGAATTTAGATAAAGAGTTCTTACATATTCCTCAAAATAATGCCCATTTATGTAAAAATGCTGCCGATCATTATTATAAACTTTATTTTGCTTTGTTGGATTATACAAATAAAAAATATAAAATTAGTCCCGAAATAAAAAGAATATATAGACAAGAAGAATTAGATGTTAATAAATTATATGGTATTGATAAATATTTGTGGGAACATAAAGAAATTATCGATGATTTCATGAAAGATAATGATTATAATTTTACTGAAGAAGAACTCTTAGAAATAAATGAATTTAAAAATGCTATTACTAGTAATCATTTTGTAATTGTTGGATTTGATAGGGAATATACAAAAATATTATCAGATGACGGAAAATTATATATGGTAAAAGGTATTAGAACAGATTTTGATAAAATTATAAATTCAAAAGAATTACCTCAAATTATTAGTACAACATTACTGATGTTTAAAGGCGTTATAGTATTTAAAAGTTTTTTTGGAAGAGTGGATATAGTATTTGGAAATGATGTAAGAAAAGAGATAGTAGATAAAATGAAAAGTGCTATTGTTCATTATCATTTATAAAGAGTAGGTAAAATTAATTTATTTTAAAGGAAAGATAATAAATAGTTGCTAATAAACAAATAATAATATTAAATAAAAAACATATACTTAATTGGGTGAGTATATGTTTTTTTAAAAATATTCATATTAGAGTTAAAGATGTATGATGAATGTCTAACTGGAAGTTATGGAGCCGTTAAATATTTCAGTGATGCGAAAGGTAATAAATTACAACTATCGGAAATCTATGAACAACCACAAGATGGCATTGATATTTATTTAATTGTCGATTATAATATTCAAGTAGCTTTATAAGAAAATTTAGTCGATTTAGAAAACGAACATTTTCATGATGACGGAGCAGTAACAGTAGGGGGTGCTACTATTCACTGTTGGA
>CALVVP010000113.1 GCA_944363895.1 uncultured Bacilli bacterium
CTTATTTTATCGATAAAATCAATCAATTAAGAAAAATTAGACCGTTAATTTCCATTACAACCGATGTGATTGTTGGCTTTCCTTTTGAAACCGAAGATTTATTTAATGAAACGATTAATAATATTAAAAAAATTAATTTTACTAAACTGCATGTTTTTCCTTATTCTCTTCGTGAAGGAACAAAAGCTAGTTTAATGCCTAATCAGATACCCGAAACGGTAAAAAAGGCAAGAGTTCAAAAATTAATCGCTTTGTCAAAAGAATTAGAAATAAATTATATTAATAAATTTTTAAATCAAGAGTTAGAATTTATTCCGGAAACTTACAAAGATGGTTTTTTATATGGTCATACTGGTAATTATTTAGCTATTAAAACTGTCGGTGATAGAAGTTTATTAAATACGATTGTTAAAGTCCGGATTGAATGTTTAGATTATCCTTACTGCTTGTCTAGTATTTGTCAAGACACTGTTGACATGAAATAATAATTATAATATACTTGAAATAGGTGATGCTTATGAAAAAATATCAATTAGAAAGAAAAAGTTTTACTAATGTTATTTGGGATAATTTTTCCGACACTTTAAAAAGTTTTGGTGCTTTTGTCGCTTGTGGTTCATTGACAGGAATATCCTATGGTTTTGTTAGAAGTTTTAATTTAGCATCACAACAGTTGGGGCGCGTCGAAGATAATGGTGCCTTAGCGCCAATTTTCTTCTTCTTTATGTCTGCTTATTGCGCTAAACAAGTATATAACAATTTTAAAAACGATAAAGCAAGATATAAACAATTAGCCCATGAAATTGAAAAAGAACGAGCAAGACAACTGGAAATGAAAATTAAAGCTAAAGAAAAAAAGGCGCAAGAACAAGCTGAATATGCTGACTTTGTAAAGACTTATTATAGTCCCAGTGATAACATCATCGAATTACAAAAATATCGCGATGCCTTAAGTACTTCAAGTGGGGTTGAAGCTAGTAAAAGAATGTCGCTTAATAATGGTGTATTTAAATCTAATGATACTTATTAAGATAGATTTTTCTATCTTTTTTTGATATAATTAAAAAGGTGTTTAATTTATGAAATTATATATTAAAGGAAATTATCGCAAAACTATTTTTTCGTCCAATAAAGGCTATGTTATTGGTCTTTTTAAAGTACGTGAAACTAACGATGAAGAAATGAAATTATATCTTAATAAATCGATAACTTTCACCGGTTACTTTCATGAATTAAACGAAGATGATATGTATTGTTTTTATGGGCAAACCGTTAATCATCCTAAATATGGCATTCAATTTCAAGTCACTGATTATGAACGCCTAAAACCCGTCGATGAAGATGGTCTAATTGCTTTTTTAGCTAGTGATTTATTTAAAGGCGTTGGCGTTAACTTGGCTAAATCAATCGTCGATACTTTAGGTAAAAATGTTTTAGATGAAATTTTAAAAGATGAAAGTTGTCTATTATTAGTTCCTAAAATGACTTCTAAAAAAGCTCATAAAATTTATGAAACATTATCTAAATATGAGGAAAGTCATCAGATGATTGTCTATTTAACCGATTTAGGTTTTAGTATGAAAGATGCCTTAGATATTTACAATGTTTATAAAAAAGATACGATTGCTAATATTGAACATAATCCTTATAAATTAATTGATGATGTGGCGATTAATTTTGTTAAAGTCGATGAAATTGCTTTAAAATTTAATATTAAAGAAAATGATGAACGAAGAATTAAAGCTTGTATTATTTATATTATGAATAAAATATTATTTGCTAATAGTGATACCTATTTAGCTTATGAAGAAATCATCGAAGGTGTTTTTAATTATTTAAAAATCGATTTAGATTCTTTAGAATTTGATTCCTTATTAGAGGAATTGATATTAGAAAATAAAATTATTTTAGTTGCTGATAAATATTATTTAAAAGATATGTATGATTCTGAAATTAATATCGTTAAAGAAATTAGCTATTTAGTCAATAGTCATATTGATAAAAAAAATATCGAACAAAAAATTACTGAATTAGAAGCTATTAATCATATTAAATACAATTTAAAACAAAAAGAAGCTATTAAAAAATCTTTAGAAAATAACATTACGATAATTACCGGTGGACCAGGAACTGGTAAAACTACTATTATTAAAGCTATTTGTGAATTATATATTGAAATTAATAAATTAGATTTAGATGATGTGTCTAATAAAATTGCCTTATTAGCGCCCACTGGTCGCGCTAGTAAAAGAATGAGTGAATCAACTTCTTTACCAGCTAGTACTATTCATCGTTTTTTAAAATGGAATAAAGAAACTAACGAATTTTTAATTAATGAATATAATAAAGCCTCACAAAATTTAATTATTATCGATGAAGTAAGTATGCTTGATTTAAAACTTTTTGATAGTTTATTTCGGGGATTAACGAGAAATATTAAGTTAGTTTTAGTTGGCGATCATCACCAATTACCTTCGGTTGGCCCTGGAAATATTTTAAAAGATTTAATCGAAAGTGATTTAATCGATACCGTTTATTTAGATACTTTATATCGTCAAGATGCTAATTCGTATATTCCTACTTTAGCTCAAGAAATCAAAGACAATAATTTGAGTGAAAATTTTTTAGAAACGAAAAGCGATTATACTTTTTTAAAATGTAACAGTTTAGCAATTAAAGAAAATTTAAAAAACTTATGTCGCCAATTGGTGGATAAAAACTATGATTATAAAAGAGTTCAAATAATGGCTCCTATGTATGCAGGTATTAATGGCATCGATAATTTAAATAAAGAATTACAAGAAGTCTTTAATCCGAATGATGGCCATAAAAATGAAATCAAATATGGTGATGTTATTTACCGGGAAAATGATAAAGTTTTACAATTGGTTAATATGCCTGATGAAAATATTTATAACGGTGATATTGGTGTCATTAAAAACATATTGAAAGTTGATCGTAAAACTTTTATTTATATTGATTTTGATGGTAATTTAGTTAAATATGAAAGTAAAGACTTAAATAAAATAACTCACGGTTTTATTATTT
>CALVVP010000114.1 GCA_944363895.1 uncultured Bacilli bacterium
CTAAATATGTCAATATTAAATTAGGGACATTTTTACTAATTATTAGCGTACATCAAAAAATACAATAGAGACATTTTCACTAATTATTGCTTTCAAAAAATGAGGACATTTTCTCTAATTATTCATAAGAGAAGTGTAAACTTCTTCTTTTTTATTTGACTTTTGTTAATATGTATGTTAAAATTGAAGAGAATAGAGAAGAATCGAGGTGGAATAAGATGATAGATACTTATATTTTTGAATATGTCAATGAAAACGAATTTAGAAAATATGAGCGTTCTTTAAAAAAATATAATATGCTTGCATATAAAAAATTGTATTTTTCGTTTTATCCATCTTTTAAAGAAGGTAAATTTTTAGGAGAAGTAGTTTCAATCGATGAAGCAAATGGTGCTAAAAATTATGAATTAAAATTACCTACTGATGTAATGTTTTCTAAGGTTCATGGTGATATTAAACTGCACTATACAGTCTATGAAGATAAAAAAATTGTCATGCTTGATAAAATTACTCCTGAAGGTATTTTAGGTGAAGGCCATCAATCAGAATTAACAACTTATAAAGGTGTTATGATTTCTAAAGAAAATCAAGAAAAAGATATATTTAAAATTAATTTATTAAAAATGTTACAAAAATAAACCATAATTTTGTTTTAAAATTATGGTTTTATAAAGTTGGCAAACTTGCCAATTATTTTTTTATGGTGCGAGTGAAGGGACTTGAACCCCCATGCCGTAAGGCGTTAGATCCTAAGTCTAGTGCGTCTGCCAATTCCGCCACACTCGCAAAGTGGTGGACCCTGAAGGACTCGAACCTTCGACCGCCCGGTTATGAGCCGGATGCTCTAACCAACTGAGCTAAGGGTCCATGTAAATTTAATACTTTCATATCATAACATATTTATATATTTTATGCAAGAACTTTTAAAAAAAATTTGTTATTTTCAATAAATTTGACAAAATAAAAAAAGATGTTATAATATAGGCAACAATTGATATAAATGACTTATTAATAAGTTATTTATCAATTTGACAAAACAAATGTTTTGTGGTATTATATAAGCCATTAAAAAAGAGGGGGAATTTATATGGAAAATAATGATACTAAAATTGAAATTACCAATACAGCACCAAGCTTCTTTCAAAAACATAAATATAAATTAATTACTGGTGCTTTAGTAGCTGGAGGATTAGTTGTTGGTTATTTAATTGGTCAAGGTCCAACTACAACACAACAAGAACCAAAAGAAATCGTCGATACCATTAACGATGATGTTATATCAGAAGAAAAAAAATTAACTGCTGAAAATTTTGAAGAAACCGTTCAAACAATTTTAACGGAAAATCAAAATAAAGGTTTAGATATCGATCCTGCATTTATTAAATCAGCTTTATTTATTACTAATATCGATTATTTAGATCAAGAAGATATTAAAGAATTATTTGCTGATGGTAATTTAAATATGATTGAAGAAATTCAAAATATGTATAATTATACTTCGGCAGTAGCTACCCATAATTTGAATTTAGCTTCAGGTAATAAACAAGGATCTTATATTTCTTTAAAATCTTTAGCTTTTGATGAAGAAGATAAGTTAATGCTACACGAATTAGATGTTGAATTTACTGATTTAGTCAATGATTTAAATAGTCAAGAAATGACTAGTGAAGAATTTCAAGCATCATTTAAATACATTACAGAATTTTATGTTGGTAACGGTAATTTAACAACAACTGGTAATGATTATGCAATTTATTCATTAACTAGTGGTGGGGGATTGTTAGCTGAACAATATTGGCCAATGTTTTCCGTAATCTATGCTGGTAGTGAATATGTTACTTATGAAAACCAAATTGATATCAAATCTTTATCAGCTGGTATCGATGGCCATGATGCTGTCGTTAATGGTTCAAGATGGTTAGGTTCTATCATCAATCATGAAGCTTTAAACTGTTTAGATGAACCAACAACGGATAAAACTTTAACAAAAACGCAATAATGCGTTTTTTTCGTCTTAAAATATTGGTTCTATGATATAATATTAATAGGTGATTAGAATGCGAATATATAATACTTTAACTAAGAAAATTGAAGAATTTATTCCCCATAATCAAAATGAGGTTACTTTATATACTTGTGGTCCAACTGTTTATCATTTTGCGCATATCGGCAATTTAAGAACATATATTTTTGAAGACATTTTAGAAAAAGGATTAGAATACATTGGTTATAATGTTAAAAGATGTATGAATATTACTGATGTTGGGCATATGTCAAGTGATGCCGATACTGGTGAAGATAAAATGCTTAAAGGCGCGATGAGAGAACATAAAACAGTTTACGAAATAGCTGATTTTTATACAAAAGCTTTTTTTGCGGATGCTGCAAAATTAAATATTCGAAAACCAGCGATTATTGAAAAAGCTTCAGAACAGATCGATATGTATATTAAAATGATCGAAAAATTATTAAAAGAAGGTTATGCTTATATTGCTAATGGCAATGTTTATTTTGACATTTCTAAAGCTAAAGATTATTATCAACTATCTGGTAAAAATCCTGATGAATTAATAATTGGAGCAAGAGAAGATGTCGAATTAGATGAATATAAAAAAAATCCTTATGATTTTGGTTTGTGGTTTACAGTTAGTAAGTTTGAAAACCAAGATATGCGTTGGGATAGTCCTTGGGGATTTGGTTATCCGGGATGGCATATTGAATGTTCAGGGATATCCATTAAATATTTAGGAGAATATTTAGATATCCATTGTGGGGGAGTAGACAATATTTTCCCCCATCATACTAACGAAATAGCGCAATCAGAAGCTTATTTAGGTCATAAATGGTGTAATTATTGGTTCCATGTTGAACACTTGAATGATAAAAGTGGAAAGATGAGTAAAAGTAAAGGTGATTTTTTAACAGTCGCATTATTAAAAGAAAAAGGCTATAATCCTTTAAGTTACCGTTATATGGTTTTAAATAGTCATTATCAAAAGCCCTTAGAATTTACTTATG
>CALVVP010000115.1 GCA_944363895.1 uncultured Bacilli bacterium
TACTAAAAAGATTGGAGCAGTTAAAATGATTTATTTGTATACTCTTCCCGGTATAAATTTTAACTATCCTGATATAAAAAATATTTTATATAGTACGTATTTAAGAGAAAATAAAATTAAATATAAATATTTTGATTATACAGATTATCTACTAAATAATATTTTTGTTAATAAAAATTTTAGTGAAGATATTGATACCATAAAAGAAAATATTAAAAATAGTAATATGGATTTATTAGAGGCAAATAATAGTTTTGTTAAAGTAATAAACAAATATTTAGATAAATTTGGTATTATTTATACTGGTCGAGGATTTAATTATAAATATCGTATTACTAATATTTCTGATTTTTTAAAAGTAAGTGAAAAAATTGAAGACTTTATTGATTTATTTATAATTGATCAATATAATGATGGTGATATCATATTTATGAATGTTTCCTATGGCTTTCAAGTTCCAATGGCAATAGCCCTATCTAAAAGAATAAAAAAATGTAATAATAATACTCGCGTTATTTGGGGTGGAAATTATATAACGCAAATAAATGAAAATTGTAATGAATTAATAAATAAAGTAAAATATTTAGATGCAATTATAATATTTGATTATATTAAAAATTTCAAGGACTTGATTGCTTATTATCAAGAAGAAAAATTAGAATTAATAAATGTCATAAGAAAAAATCAACCATTTATTATAAGAAATAATTTAACTGATGATGAAAATTATTATTATTTAGATTATTCTGATATAGATTTAAGTCATTATTTAGCAAGGGATAGAATATTGCCAGTATTTCTGACTTATGGATGTTATTATCATAAATGTAATTTTTGTTCTCACCATTATCATTTTGGTGGTTACCTATTTATAAATCGAAAAAAGATGTATGAAAATATTTTTAAAATGTATAAAAAAAATTCATTTGATAGTATAATCCTCATTGATGAATGTGTTCCTCCGAATATTTTATTGGAGTTTGCTGAGTTTTTGCTAAATAAAAAAATCCATACTAAGTGGATGGTGGAAACTAGAATTAGTCAAGAATATTTGGATAAAAGAAATGTTTTTAAACTTGCTGATAGTGGATGTAAATTTATATCTTTTGGAATAGAAAGTTATAACAAAAGAATTTTAAAGTTAATGAATAAGGGAATAGACATAAAAAGCATTAAAAAAGTATTACGCAATTTTTTTAATAGTAATATAATAGTGTCTTCGACATTTATGATTGGATATCCTAAAGAAAATATTTTTAATATATATAAAACCTTGAATTTTATAAAGAAATTTAAATATATTGATGTTTTTGGTTTAAATATCTTTGTATTATCGCGAAATTCTACTTTATATAATGAATTAGGTTTTAATAGTAATAATATTAATCTCATTTATAGATTTAAAAATGATCGAAGAAATAAGATGGAGAAAATATTAAATACTTTTAATAATAATAGCAAAATAAAAGAAATTAATAATATAAAAAATAATTTGCTAAATAGATGTGATTATTTCTATTTGGAAAGAAAAAATTTTAGTTTAAATTTTGAAGAGGTGTTAAAATGAGTATATCAATTAAAGAATTTAGAGATTTTAAAACTAATTATTGTGATACTTTTTTTCCTAGTGATGTAACGATTTGGTCAAGTATAGTTTTATTAGAATGTATGGATAATCCTAGTTTAATGGCTGAAGTGAAAGAGTATTTAACAATTAAAGAAGATATTAACGCAAATGAACTTAATGATTTAATGCAAAAGTTAAGAGATAAAACTAATAAATATATAGATATGATGAATCGTGCTACAACTAAAGATGAAGCATATGAGATTTTTAGAAAGTCTTTAGTATATTATGGTATTTTAGAATCCCTTGATGAACTGGCTAGTTTTTCATCAAATTTAATAAGTCAAATAAAAGATAAGTACAAAGATAATTACTTAGAGGTAATTGCTAATTTTGATAAAGGTAATTTATCTGTTGATGGTAGTAAAGTTTTAGAAAATATGGTATTGCCTGAAGAATATAATGATGATGAATTATTAAAAAAATATAGAGTGCTAAAAATATGGCAAGATAAACAACATGGTTATTATCAAACTATTATTGAACCGATATTACAGAAGATGGCAGAGTATTATTGGGATATGTATCCTAATTCTTTAGATGTTCACTTTGAAAGTCCTGTCATGTATCTGAAGTTTTACCAATTATGTCAAAAAGATTTAATTTCAATTGATGAATTATCAAAACTTTATTTATGTGGTATAGATAAAGAATTAATTAAACTAGTAGGAGGAAAAGGGTATGGTTTAACTGTTTTAAATGCCAAAGGAATAGAAATTCCTAAAACTTATGTAATACCTTGTTTTACATCTTCATGTGATATTCATAATTGGACAGAGTTAAATAGTAATATTCATTATTCAGTGAGAAGTTCTGCTGATATTGAAGATGGTCAAAAAAATTCTTTTGCAGGTTTATTTGATTCCTATTTGGATGTTGATTATAAATCATTAAACGAATATATTGCTAAAGTCATTGCTTCAAAAGATAATATTAGAGTACAAGAATACATTACTCATAATAATTTAATTCAACCAAATATGGCTGTATTATTACAACCATTTCAAGAACCAACATTTGCTGGAGTATGGATAGGGAAGGATAGCAATAGTGGTTATTTAGAATATGTCAAAGGTAATGGAGAAAAATTAGTTTCTGGAAAAGTTACACCAAAAATGGAGTCTTGGGATAACCATACAAATACTATTGATAAATTGAAATGTCAAAATGGTTTTGTGGGAGAAAAATTAATAGAATATCAAAAACTTCTTTCTGATGATAATCCTGCTGACTTTGAATGGATGATTTTAAATGATAAGTTAGTTTTATTGCAATATCGTCCTGTTACAACCAAATTAGAAATACCAAAAGATATTAATTTAGAAGAAAAAGGTGTTTACAAAGGTATTGCAGCATCTCCAGGTTTTGCTTCTGGACCAGCTAGGTTTATTAATGCTAGATACATTGATAAAGTTGATGACTGGAAAGATGGTGATATTTTGATGGCTTGGTATACTGATCCTGAATGGATGAATATTTTATCCCATTCTAGTGGTATTGTGACTGCTGTTGGAGGATTTTTGTGTCATGCGGCAATTATAGCAAGGGAATTAGGAATACCATGTGTGATAGGTATCGGCGGAGATGCTATGAAAAAAATATGGAATGAAAAAGAACTAATTGTCGATGGAACTAATGGTTTAGTTAAAACTACTTTGATTAGGAAAAGAAATAGTAGATAGAAATTATTTGTTCAAAAATAATTTCTCTTTTTCTTTTAATGTATTGTTTAACTTTTTCCAGTTTTTATATTTGCAGTTTGTTTTGAGTTTACATAACTTACAATTAGGACATTTAGGAATTATTAGGTTTAAATCTTTGATAATGAAGGAAAATTTATCTTGAGAGTTAATACTATTTAAGTAATTTATTAATTTTTTATTGCTTAAGGTATTTAAGTCTGGTTTTTCATTAATTTTGTATTTAATTAAAACATATAATAATTCAAAAGTTATATCGTTGTAATTTGTTTTAATAAAATTATATGAATGGAAGAATATACCTAATTTAATAAATGAATATCTGGAACTTTTTATCATATCTTCAATAATTAGACAAGCACGTTTTAATTCCTTATTATTATTTACAATGTCTAAATTGAAATAAATGCTCTTTAAGAATTCAAATTCTTTTATTACAGATGCTTCTTTATTATCTAGGACAATAATATTAGATAACTTGGGAATAAATACTTTATAAGTAGAGAATTTTAAGAATGAATAATCTTTTATATAAATACTTAAATTGTTTTTAGTAATTATATTTATGAGTTCTTTATAAACATCTTTATTATTATCTAAATTTTTAAATGCTTTTAATTCATTATAATTTATTAATACATTAGAATTAAATATTATTGTAGGGTGGATTCCGTTATTAGCAGAATAGTTATTTAACCAATTAACTTTTTTTTTATCTTTAGTTAATTTATAATAGTTATTATTAATATCTTTCATTTTATTAATTAATGTATTTATATCTTTAAGACCTTGAAATATTTCGGTTAGACATCGTTGAATTGCTATGTCTATATTTAAATCACTTCCAACAGTCATGATATATTTGCTATTATCTTTATTAGTAATTATTACTCCAACTACTGGATAGATACCTA